>JAIYDG010000092.1 GCA_027487625.1 Bacteroidota bacterium | reverse complement strand
GAGTCGCCCCAAAGGTCATACAAGAACTTGGTCTTGCCTACACATCCGACAAGTCAGCTCTCAATAATAAAAAGTCTGGAATGGAACAGATCGCAAATCACAAGAAAGCTTCAAATAAAAAATCCTAAAAACCCTGAAATATTTTCCATTCTGTCCTCCACCCACCAATCACTCCTGCAACAACCGGCCCTGTGTGCAGCCCAAGCGTCAGCTGGATCGCCACGCCCTTTTGCTTGCTCAATCCGTCCACCTACGACAGCGACAACAATAACAGTCAATCGCAGTCAATTACATCATGCGTTTGCTCTCCAGCTCATAATCCATCGAACAGCACGAGGTCACGACCATTCTATAACACTCTGAATCCTCCCACCTTTGCTGCAACTCTCACAAACGTGCTCTCGTAATATAACGTAATGCAACACAACATAGCATAACAAAGCACCATCTTAATCTTGACTTACTCCTCGCATCATGTCCAGTGCAAAGTTGGCCATCGTGCGTGCACTTTCCACAGCTGGCATCGCAACAGGCAGTCCGCATGCAACGAGGTACGCTACAGACACACTTTTCTGTCACATTTTCACATTTTCACATTTTCACATTTACATTATCATATCGGCCTCATTCACATACAGAACACCCATGACACATACACCATGCACAAAACACAGTTGCACACAGGCTATCACGGCTCCTTACCGTCTCCAATCGTCTTGATCTTCTCCACCTTGTGAATGTGTGCGATCCGGTCGAACGTTGACACAATGTCTCCAAGCAGCTGGATGCTGTCCACAGGACTCATCGATCGTGCAATATCTGTCCATCCCACAAGATCTGCAAACAGCACCGTCACTTGCCCATACCCGTCAGAAATCACCTGCACCCAGCAAAAGAAACCATCAGCAGCACTCCCCACCATCATCATCTGCGCAAACAAATACATGCAAACATCTTGTTCACTGAGACAAAATGCGATCCATCATCCCCATGCGTGTTTCCGAGTGGCTCTTACCTCCTCTCCCTCCATCAGCCGCTTGGCAATCTGGTTGGGCAAGATGTTGAGCAGCAGCTTTTCCTACAATCAAAAGACAAGGTCGATTGGTTAAATTCATCCATTCGGCTTTGTTCATGTCCAAGGTAATTATTTATCACCGCCTTATCAACTCACCAGCATATATATCAACATTCATCAATTCGTCTGCATTAATATCCATTCATCATCTTATGACACAAGCCTTACCGTGATGCCCTTCTCCTTCACAACCTCTTCTGTGTGCTTCAAGATCCCAGCTCGGCGAGCCTAACCAAATCCACAACCACGTCAGACACATTCAATCCACCACTGTTGACATCGACATCATGCATCAACGACAACGCTCGCCCACGACGGCGACACTGTCCTTTTCTGTTCTCCTGTCTCTGTTGCAGGTCTCCCCATCGCCCATTCACCACACATTCTTCACAAAGCAGCTGATTCATGATTTCTTTCTCTATCTCTCCTTGGCTCCTTGAATCGCATTTCGTTTGCAGCATAAAATCCCTCTGATGCAAACATACGAAAGGGCGATGCAAGGCATTGTGTTGATGCGCCTCTCAATACTTGCTCCATCCACACCTCTACAAATCCCCAATATTGATGAAAGTGACAGAGATGGCCACAAAAACAGCTGGTGGAGAGACATCATTGATGACTCGTTGTTGTGATTGGCGCACATTTCGCTACATTTCACAAATGCAGTTTTTCTATTTTCCCAAGCCTTTTTCATATGGTTCTCTTTACATACTGACTCCTTTTTTTTATTCTCTATCTTTCCTTCTCAAAAAAAAAGGATCATTTTTCTTGTTGACAATTTGTTGAATGGAACAAGGATGAGGCCAGAAGTGGCAAGTAACATCAAGTCCTCGTCAATAAAAGAGGCGCCTTGTGTTCTTTGAGGACGAAAGGATATGAGCGGTGACTTACATCTTGGTTTCTGTACTTGAGCTCCGCTGCATAACTTGCAGACGCAATTGGCCCGACAACAATAAAGATGATAAGGATGTTTTCAAGAACATCCAAGCCTCGTGTTATGGGGAATGCAGATATTGCAGGGATGTAAATCAAGATGCACGTCAGAAAAAGTGGTGTTGATTTCTAAATAATCATCAGCCTAATTAGCAATAGATTCCACAATCCAACTGTTAAAAAAAACATCAACACTCAAATTGCTTTTGACAAAGAATATGACGAACCTTGAATGGGAGTCGCAGAGACATGAAAATGCCATAATATCCAAAGAAGTACATGATATGCAAGAACCGGGCGTCTGCTTTCGACAGATAGGATGGATCTTCTGCATAAAAATCCGAAAAGAATCTCTGGGCAGTGATTCCGGCCATGAAGAAGACGACAGAAGCCCAGATGAGCTTGTAGTGGTATTCATGAAATCCCCTAAATAACGGTGGAACGGACGGCCAGAGTCAGTTTTGCCAAATACATAATTTGCTTGAATCCTTGAGGAAATTATGT
>JAIYDG010000310.1 GCA_027487625.1 Bacteroidota bacterium | reverse complement strand
TCTTCTAAACTACTTAAACGAGGATGTTCATCCTTATCGAAAATTTTAGCATCACCTTTTTTCTGAGGAACAGCAATTGCACATAATTCATTTTCAAAACGATTGGTTTCATGTGCTGCCTGGTATTTGCTTTGAGATTGGAATGCAAATTCATCTTGTTGTTCTCTTCTGATATTCCATTGCTGAGAAACATTTTCAGCAGTTTCACCCATGCTATATGGATGGTATAATTCTGCTAATCGTTTATTTGTAAATCTCCAACCGATTGTAGTATCATAAATTTCAGGAGTTCTGCTAAAAGCGGTTTCTGCTTTTGCCATCACAAAAGGTGCGCGGGTCATCGATTCTGTTCCACCCGCAATATATAAATCACCATCACCAGCTTGGATAGCTCTACCTGCATCAATAATACTTTGTAATCCTGATGCACATAAACGATTCACTGTATTTCCACCAATTGAACTTGGTAAACCCGCAAGCAATAAAGCCATACGAGCCACATTTCTATTGTCTTCACCAGCCTGATTGGCAGCACCTAAAATCACATCTTCGATGGCATTTACATCAACTGAAGGATTTCGGGCAATTAGCGCTTTAATTACCATTCCGGCCAAATCATCAGGACGAACTGCACTTAAAGCACCATTAAACTTGGCAACCGGACTGCGTAAAGCATCAATAATAAAAATGTCTTTCATTGTGAAAAATTTGGGCGAAATTACGGAATAAGCAACAATAAATACGAATTATCAAAGGATTAGAAATTTGATTCCGAATCTTTATGAAATCAAGAAAAAATTAGCCTCAAAAAAAAACAATCTAACTGGCTACAAGAAAATTAAATCAGCCTAAAAAAAGAAATAAAATATACGAATAACCGAATTTTTACCAGCAGTAAATTATATAAATCTTTGCTTGTTTGAGATATATTATCAAAAGGTTTTAAGGTAAAATTTTACCTTTTCAATGAAATTAAAGACCCTGAAGGTGGTCACACGTTTATAGTAAAATGCTCTAAAAGAATTCCCCGCAATCCTCCACCACGCGGACCTTCGGTCCGCGTGGTGGAGGATTGCGGGTGGTGTTTCTTCATATTTTATTTTCTATAATCATGTCATCCATTCTGGATTTTAAGAACTTGCTAAAAGAAACATGAAGCGGATAATCCTAAGAAAAAACAATTGAAAGCCAAATTACTAAAATCTAAAAGCAATTTTAGATGATTCATACTTTAACATTTCAGAATTCTCCTTTACCAAAGCCTTCATTTCTGGTAAACTTAAATTTACTTTGTTGATAGCAATTCGTCTGTAAACACAAATCTTGTTATCTCTAAAGCTTAATTTTACCTCATAGTTATATAATTTATTGCTATGATTTAAACTTTCAGGTAAAATCACATCTTTTATAAGTGTATCAAATTCGAATATAATTGTATCAGAAATAATATATGAATTTCTAAAAACTCCAGTACACAAACGAGTTGTATCCCAATTAAATCCAGACATCCATTTATCTTCGAAAACATTCAGAATTATTCTGCCATCAGATTTAGGTTTAATTACACAACTCACAGCTTCCTTTACCTGAATAAACTTATACTTTTTATCTAATTCAACTTCGTAATTTTCTAAGTTCCTATTCTTTGAAGATTGATACAAGCTCATTGTTTTTTGAAGCTGCTCTTTTGGTTCGATAAGCTCCCATATTTTAGAACGCATTTGAATTCCTGAATACAAATTTTGTTCATTGGCCAGCATCTTATAATCCTTAGAAACTTTATAATTTCTATATGATTTAGAAGCGTTTTCACCATAAGTAATATGAGGCACTTTGCTTAAATAACTTTGATTGTTACTAACCAAAAGATAAGGCTTTCCAATCCATGAAGATGGAACAAATCCAAAAGGAATTTTTTGGTTTGTACATTCAATAAACAATGTATCATTTTCTACAGGAAGTGCTGCTATAACATGATTAAAATAAGTGAAATTCGGGTGCTCTAAAACGGGAACAGTTTCACTTTCATAAGAACTTTTAATTACACAGTAATAAGCTTCAATATCAATAAATTTCAACAAAGAAATATAATAATAAACAAGTGCCTTACAGTCGCCATAACCAAATGCATCAACCAATTTTGGAGCAGAAGGTTTGTATCCACCAATTCCAATTTGAACACTGATATATCTTGTTTTATTCTGAAACCATTTATAAACCATTTCAGCTTTTTCTTTTTTGCTGATTTGAAGTTCCTTTATGGCAATTAATTCTTTTTTTGTTTCATCAGATAGTTCCGAATTTAATGTATTTAACAAAGCACTAAGCCAGTTACCATAATTAGTCCAACTGCTTAAATCACCTTCAGATTTATCATATCTAAAATAGGGTAAGTTAAAAACAATATGAGGTACTAATTCACTAAAATCGGGTGCATAATCTTCCTTAACAAGTTGATGCATACTATCAACATGAAATTGAAGTACATGGGTACTTGAAACTGTATCTATTGTACTTTTAATTCCAGTACCAAACTGTTTCCATGTTAAATTATAATCTTTAGGATACTCAATTTTATAATCAACCTGATAAGCTGAAATTCCATATGTATAAATTGGATAAAACGAAGGAAGGTGCAAAAATCCATTGTACTTTCTTTCAATAGAAACTTCCATAAAAAATGGAAATGAGAATTGAGTGAAATCATACAATTTAACTCTATCTTCTGTATACATTCCATTACCTGCAATTGCTGAAAAATCGCCAAAATCAGAGAGATGAATCTTTTTCTGAATTTCACCTTTGATATCTTTGATAACAATGGTTAGCGATTGAATTTTTATGAGATTATCATAATAAAATTCGCTTTCACTTTTTTCTAAACCTTCAGCATTTTTGACTAATAACAAATATTTTTCTTCCAACTCAGCTTTAGAAGAGGAAGCGATTTTAAAGGTTGTTTCAGACTTTAAAATTACTAAATCAGGACCAGAAGAATTTGATTTTGAATAAAGTGGAAATAATCCTAAAAACTGAAAAACAAAAAGTATGGAATAGTATTTTATCCTTTTCATTTCTTCTTTCTTAAAACTATTTCATCAGCATGTTTACGAATCATTTCATCCATCAATTTCTTTATTGAAGCATAATCAGCTACTTCAAAATAATATTCATTAAAATTCAATTCCGACATCAATTGAATTGATGTTTCATCAGAACTTACAACCAATTTAAATTTCGCCAATTCATCTAAAACTACACTTGATGATTTAGGTACTGAAACAATTTCGTAGTTAGATGGAAAATTAAAAATAACTTTTATAGTTTCAGAAAAAGGATTGCTTAAAAATATTGGAGTATATCTTTCAGTAGGTAAAAAAGGATTGCTTTCTTGGGCATAAAAAAGAAATGGTTTAAACCTCATTTCTTCTCCAATCTTATCTATACCTGCCCAACTAAATTTATATTTTTCAGAAACACTAGCTTTAGCAGGAGAAACTTCAAAACTAAACTCGCTTGTTACAGCAGGAATATCATTAGATTTTAATTGATGATTTGGATTAGTTTTATCAAATTTCATTCTGGTTTCAGCTTCGGCATTCATATAAAATGCATTCACATCACCTTTGATGGTTTCATCAGCTTCCAATGCATAATTTAAGATGATAATTTCCTTTGATTTAGTAGGATTGTTTTGAACCAAAACCGGATTTGATGGCACTAGCGCCAAAACCTCTCCATTATAATCTAGCTTAGGTAAAAAGCCAGGTTTAGAAAATGGAGAACAAGCATCTAAAGTCAACAATTCATTTCCTGAAACAACCAAACAAATCATGTGGTCGAAACCTCTTAAACTGCTGTTAAACAAATTTGGTTTTTCCCTTCCAAAAGTTGAAACCAAACCAGGATACACAGTATATCCAGCTTCTTTAACTAACTGATACAAAAGTCCATTTACCTCAGCTGAATAAGCTTGTTCACCGGTTAATACCTGACGTAAATCCTTATCAATTGATAATGAATATTCATTATTCCATTTTGCTTTCTTTTGAACAGTTTCAATTAAAAACGTTAAAAATTGAATGCTATCCTCAAAATTTGATTTTAAACTTAACAACTCTTTTTTGAGCATCGGACTTGAAGTCAATTTTTTGCCAAATTTTTCAGAATCCCATAAAGCAGTAGATAAAGAAAACCAAGATTTATTTGCTCTGTCTAAAGTATACCAAGGAAGTCTTATATAAACCAATTCTTGGCTAATTTTTATGTTTAAATCATTACGCGGTAAAGTATATAATTCCTTTGTAAAACCTTTGATATTATTAACCGCATACAATTCACTTTTAACGATAAAAGAAAAGTTAGAAAAATTAAAACTAGTTCCAGTAACTCCACCAATTAATTCTCTCTCTTTACTAACAAAACTGGCACTTTGATTCGACAACCAATTTGATTTTATTGAATTAGTAGGAAAATTTGTAGTCATTGGTTTGAATGTAAAATACTCAGGTATATCATAAACAACTTCAGAATATTTAACTGGAATATTATCATTAAAAATCCATGATTTTAATGAAGTTAAATCATAACTTACAATTGAATAAGAAACCTCCAAAACTGAACCTTCCAAAACTTTAGGCAAAGTGTATTTTACTTTGGTTAAATCATCACTGATGTTTTCATAGAAAATACTTTGTTTGTTAATTTCTGTTTTTTCGATTTTACCGTTGTTATCCAAATTATAGGTGAAAGCTTTAATTTTTAGTAACTTTTCTTTATCTCCATTATGTATTAGAAAAGAGCCATTTGCTAAATCGGATGATTCCTTTTTAAAAATTTTGATTCTGTATTTTCTATCAAAAACTATTTTAAAACCTAAACTTACACTTTCATCAAAATCAATATGAATATTTGCTACATCAAACAAGTACATGGCTTGGGCTGAGGAATCAAAATCGCAAACCTTTAATTTCAAATCGGCTTCAGTAACAGGTTTTGGCTCGAAATATTTTTGTTGGGAAAATGAATTGGAAGAAATTAAAATTAAAAAAATGAAGGAAAGGAATTTAATTGGTTTCATATGTGGGCAGTAAATAATTAGGCTCCCAAAATAATATATTAGAATAATTTAATTGTTAGTTTGATAATCACAAAAATCAACAAACTAATTATCATGCATTTACAATACATAAAAAATGCATTTTTAAGGAATACCTAAAAAACCATTTTGACAAAAAATTACAAAACAATAAAATGTTAAATGGCCATAGCATCCGCCAAAATCAATTACATTTGCTAGCTCATGTCGAATAAAAAAACAGATTTAAAATCGGGTTCTGCCTTCAATTGGTCCTTATTTAGCCGAATTGCCGGATTAGCCGGTCCCTATAAAAGTAAATTCGTTTTGGCAATTGGATTAACAGTTAGCATGGCGATTTTAGGTCCGTTGAGACCTTTTTTAATTCAATATACACTCGACAATCAAGTTGCAAATGCAGATGTAAATGGTTTATGGATGATGTCGGCTCTTATTTTGGGCACACTTTTAATTCATACTGCCATACAATTTAATAGCACATTATTAAGTAATCAGCTGGCTCAACAAATTATTTTCGACTTAAGAAATAAAGTTTACAAGCACTTGAACTCTTTACAAATTAGGTTCTTCGACAAAACACCAGTAGGAACACTTGTAACTAGGAGTATTAGTGATATTGAAACTGTAAGTGAAATATTTAGTGAAGGCCTGATTAATATAATTGGAGATTCATTACAAATTGTTGTCATCTTGATTTTAATGTTAAGCACCGATTGGAAATTATCTCTGGTAAGTTTATCTGTTTTACCTTTTTTTTTTTTTTTTGGTTATGTATTTAAAGAAAGTGTAAAAGCCAGTTTTGAAGATGTAAGAAATCAGGTAGCTAGTTTGAATACTTTCGTTCAGGAACATATTACTGGAATGCAAATTGTTCAAATATTTAACAGAGAGGAAGCTGAGTATAAAAAGTTCGAAAGCATCAATAAAAGTCATAGAGATGCCAATATTAAATCGGTTTTTTATTACAGTGTTTTCTTTCCGATAGTAGAAGTAATATCAGCTATATCAATTGGATTAATTGTATGGTATGGAGCAAGAGGTGTTATGGATGAAAGCACGACTGCTGGAACTTTGGTAGCATTTATTATGTATATCAATTTATTCTTCAGACCTATCAGACAATTAGCAGATAGATTTAATAACCTGCAAATGGGTATGGTTGCAAGTGAAAGAATTTTCAAACTATTGGATGATGATTCAGACAAAGAATCTCAAGGAAAACCTCTCACTGAAAGATTAATTGGTGATGTGATTTTTAAAGATGTTTGGTTTGAATATAAAAAAGATGAACCTGTACTAAAAGGAATTAATTTTCATTTAAAAGAAGGACATAACCTCGCTTTAGTAGGCGCAACAGGAGCTGGGAAAAGTTCTATCATCAACTTATTGAGTAAATTTTATCCTATTAAAAGTGGTGATATTCTAATTGGAAATGAATCTATCATGCAAATTTCCAATACAGATTTAAGGAAACAAATTGCTGTGGTATTACAGGATGTATTTTTATTCAGTGGCAGTATTTTGGATAATATTCGCTTATACAAACCTGAAATAAGCGAAGAAATAATCGTTGAAACTGCCAAGAAATTAGGAGCTCATGATTTCATCAGTCGCTTGCCAAACCAATACCACCAAGAAGTTCATGAAAGAGGAGCAACATTATCTGTAGGACAAAGGCAATTGATTTCGTTTGTAAGAGCTATGGTAAGTAATCCAAGTATTTTAGTTTTAGATGAAGCCACTTCCTCTATCGACCATGAAACAGAAGAAGTCATTCAAAGTGCAATTAAAGTGATGATGCAAGGCAGAACCAGTATCATTATTGCACATAGATTAAGTACAATTCAGGATGCAGATGAAATTCTTGTTTTAGACAAAGGTGAAATAGTTGAAAGAGGTAACCACCAGAGTTTATTGGAACAGAATGGCAATTATAGAAATTTATATGAAACCCAATTTAAAATGATAGAAAAATAGAGATTAGATACTAATTAGGGATTTCTGAAAAGACAGAAACTGCTTAGATTTTCAGCAGAACCTATATAAATCCATTCCACTTTCTAATGAACCATTCTAAACTCATAAGCGCCAATAACAGATAGAAAATCCAGTAAAAACTGATCAATTCCTTGTTATTTTCTTGTTCAATTAAAAGTGGTTTTGCAAAATCAGAAACCTTTAGTTTATCAGCTATAGAATTAAAATCTTTTAAATAGAAAAATTCACCTTTACTATCAGTAGCAAGATTTCTTAATAAGCCAAAATCTGCTTTGGTATTTGATGATTCTACCTGAAGTGATTGAATAGTAAAACTTCCCTTTTTTATTTCATTTGATGTACCTTCAAACTTAGCTTCGAATGTATAATTTCCTGCATCAAACAAACCTGCATCCAATTGGTAAGCAAGCTCTGTTTTACTAAAAGAATAGGTATACTTTTTACCCGAAGCATTTTTTAATTCAAGCTTTAATTCTTTACTATTATCAGGTTCAAATGCTTCGTTGAAATAAGATGCTTCAAACACAACTGACTCTGATTCATCAAAAATTCTTTTTATGGGTTTTACTTTAAACCTGCTTTTATCATCTTTACCTGCTAAAACCTGCACTGTTTTTGATAATAATTGATTTACCAATGTTGTTGAATTGTTTTGTTGGAACTCTGCTAAACGCCAACGCCAAATACCTTCACCACAAATAAAACCACGTTTCACCAATTGCTGACGATTAAAAAACCACAAAGGATAATTTGTTTTAACATAGCCAATTTGTTGGTAAAGTAGTACCTCTGCCCCATTAGGAATTCTATAATTTCCGAAAGCCGCACCTAAAGGCGGAAATTTAGAAATCATCTGCATTTCCTTGTCTTCAATAAACAAACTAAACTGGTCATTTTTCCATGCTTTAGCTTCGTTTAAACCTGTTCTGTAACCATCAATCTGAAGTCCTAAATCAGCCTGTGATAAGTAAAGTATTCCAGATTGAGCACCTAAAATATATAACTGAGGAATTCCTGCTTCATTTAAATCCTTTATCAATCCTAAACCCTCTGCGCGTATTCCAGGAACTTGATGCAGAATATATAAATCAGCTTGTTTAATACTTTCAAGTTTATGCTCAGCTAAAGATGTAATTTCAATTTGTAGATTTTTGTTGGACTCTAAAATTTGTTTAATCGCGCTAATGTCGGGATGTGGACTTTGGTAAACCAAAACAATTTTTTGTTTGCTTTTAAGTACTTGAAGAGCAAACTGAATCTGGTTATTTACATAAGTTCTTTCACCTTGAATTCTATTGAGTTGAATTGTATACTGATGAATTCCTTCCTTACCGGCTTCTAACTCGCAGCTAAAAGGAATTAAGGCCTGTTTTTCATTGATTTGATAGTTCTTTTGAAAAACCACTTTTCCATCTTGCAAAACCTGAGCAATTACCGACTTTCCGAGTAAATCCTCGGCCTGAATGCTAGCTGCTAATTGGAATTTATTTCCTTCAAAAACCAATTCATTATAACGTGCTTGATGAATCCACAAATCTTTAAATGTAGATGTATCACCACAAGCAACAGTAAAAACTGGAATTTTAAGTTCTTGACGAGCATAAATAGGATTGATACCCTTGTTTACAATTCCATCTGAAATAAGAACAATAGCCCCATTGGCTTCATTGGCAAAATATTCTGAAGCCTCTTCAAAAACGCTTGACATTTGCGAGCTTTTTCCCAGAAAGGAAAGGCTATCTGTTTCTTTAATTTTTGAATCAAAAAGAATCTCTTTTACTTGAAATTTATCTTTTAGGTTTTCCTTAAAATCAATCAGATTTTGAAATAATTTGGTTTTTATTTCTGCTGAATCCTTCGATAAAACCATACTTTTACTATTATCTACAGCCAGTAAAAGCAACGGTTTATGGGTGATGGATTGCTTCCATGAAAAAAGCGGACCTAATAAAAGGAAAAGGATAAAAAACAATAAAAGGGCCCTAGCAGAAAGCAACAAATAGTTGAGCCATTTATTAGCGAATTGCAAGGGATTGTTTTTGTACAACAACCAACTTAAGAAAACTGAAAGTACAATTGCAAGCGGCATGAGCCACCATGCGTAAGCGAGGCTGAAACTCATTAAAATTTATATTACATCACCATACCACCACAAACATTAATGGTTTGACCACTAATATAAGCAGAAGCATCTGAAGCTAAAAACAAAACACAATTAGCAACATCAGCAGGAGAACCTCCACGCTTCAAAGGAATACCTTTAATCCATTCAGCTTTTACTTCTGGAGTTAAAGCTTCTGTCATTTCAGTTTCAATAAAACCAGGAGCAATTGCATTACAACGAATATTTCTTGAGCCTAGTTCTTTAGCTACCGATTTTGTTAAACCAATCATTCCCGCTTTAGATGCCGCATAATTTGCTTGTCCGGCATTTCCTGTAACTCCAACTACTGAAGTAATGTTTACAATAGAACCAGATTTAGCTTTCATCATAGGGCGCATAGCAGCTTTAGTTAAAGCAAAGGCTGATTTTAAATTGGTATCTAAAACTTCATCCCATTGTTGCTCGCTCATACGCATTAATAGTGTATCACGAGTAATTCCGGCATTATTTACCAATACATCTAAAGAACCAAATTCTTTAACCACATCATCAACCAATTTATCTGCTTCAGAAAAATCGGCAGCATTACTTTGATAACCTTTTGCTTTTACTCCTAATTCAGCTAATTCATTTTCAAAAGCTTTTGCTTTTTCAACTGAACTAACAAATGTAAAAGCAATATTTGCACCGGCTTTAGCAAGTGTAGTGGCAATTCCTTTTCCAATTCCGCGTGTTGCTCCGGTAACAAGAGCAGTTTTACCGTTTAGATTCATATGGTTTTCAATTAATTAACTAAAATAATTATTCTAGGTATTCAACAAATATAAAGTGGAGAAGCGCTTTTACAAACCCGAACTTTTATTTCGATAATTTACTTATATTTAAACGTTGAAGTAAAACCAATTTTGAAACCAATTGTCATAATTTATTTACTTCCTTATAAATGTCTTTTTTGCTAAGTTAGCAGTCTTGAAGAAATTACAATTCATAGCAATTCTATTTATACTGAGCCTGAGTGTCGGGGATACACAAGCGCAGGGAATCAATACTACGTTTGGTCAAAACCGTATTCAACACACCCGTTTTGAATGGTCGTTTTTGAGGTCGGAGAATTTTGATGCATTTTTTTATTCAGGAGGTCGAGAAATATCAAATTTTGCGATTCGTTATGCCGAACAAAACCTTCAAAATCTCGAAAAAAGTATCGACCACAGATTATCGGGAAGAGTTGAGATCATTTGCTACAACACATTATCAGACCTAAAACAAAGCAATTTTGGTTTAGAGGAAATGTCTCAAAATACTGGTGGATTTACTAATGTAGTGAATAACCGAATTTACGTTTATTTCAATGGAGATCATGCCCATTTGCAAGCTCAAATTAAGGATGGCCTTAGTTTGGTGCTTTTAAATGAAATGTTATATGGAGGTTCTTTACCTGATAGGGTTCAAAACGCCACATTAATGAATTTACCTGAATGGTATTTAAGAGGTTTAACTTCATACCTTTCAAAACCTTGGGATTCAGACATGGATAACAAAATGAAAGATTGGGTTTTGACAAAAAAGCAAAACAGATTCAATAAACTTGCGCAAAAAAATCCAGTGTTTGCGGGCCATGCAATGTGGAAATACCTTGTAGAAAAATATGAACCTGGTGTAATTGCGAATATGGTTTATATCACCAAACTAACCCGTAATTATGAAAGTGCATTTTTATATGTAACCAATATTCCATTTAAGGAAATCCAGAAAGAATTATTGATTTACTACCAAGATTTATATGCCAAGGAAGAATTAATGAGAAATCTTCCAAATAATGAGTTTAAAATAAAAAGAAGAATTGCTCAATACATAGAACCTGAAATGAGGGTTAGCTCTAAAGGAAACAATTTAGCCTTTACTACTAACAAAAATGGCAAATTCAAGGTTTGGTTGATGAATACCGAAACCGGAAAAACTAAAAAAATATTCAAAGGCGGATTAAAGTACCATCAATTAGAAATAGACCGCTCCTTCCCTATGTTGGCTTGGCAAGCAGGAGGTGATAAACTTGCTTATGTTTATGAGAAAAAAAGTCAGGTTTACATGAATATCATTGATTTAGTAAACAATAAAAAAGAAACAATCCGCTTTACAAAATTCGATAAAATTATTGGTTTCGATTTTAGTGATAATGGCAGAACAATTGTTTTATCAGCAATAAGAAAAGGCCAAAGTGATTTGTTCATTTATGATATTCCAACAAGAAAAGAAAAACAAATTACTTTTGATTTTTGGGATGATAAAGACCCTCGATTCGTTGAATATTCAACTAAAATTCTGTTTAGTTCAAATAGAAAAAGAGACTCATTAGGTGTTGGAAATAAAACGGAATTGGATGCTGAAAACAATTTTGACATCTTTCAGTATGATTTAGAAACAAATAGTCCGAAACTAAAAAGATTAACCTTTACTCCTTTTATTAATGAAACAAAACCAATTCAATTTAATAAAGAATACTTTTCTTATTTAAGTGATTACAATGGAATCATTAATAGATATGCTGCCAGATTGGAGGAAGAATACGATTACACAGAATTATTGATTAACTATCCTGATTCTCTTCAAAAAACACCTGATACCTTAATTTACAAAGAAGAACCTGAATGGAAAGGTGAAAAATTCTTTTATAAAGATAAAAACATTGATTTGAGTTTGAGCTCAATCATTGATACAATCATTCACAATAAGGACATCGTTTTTGATTACCCTGTTACAAATTATTTCAGGAATATCTTAAACCATGATGTAGCCAGACAAACAAAACAATTGTACGAGTTAATTCAATATAACGGCAAATACTTTATCAAATATTCTCAGGTTTCACAACAAGTAGTGGAAGACTCAAAAAAGATTGAAACCTATCCAAATATGTTCCGACTAAAAAGTGGAGTTACCAATAAACAATTTGTATCAGGAAGAAAAGAATATAAATATATTGAACCAACAGTAGCAACTGAAAACACCAATGAAAATGGTGAAGAAAGAATAGCAATAGATACGAGTGCTTACTTTTTTGTGAATGAATTTACTTCTCCTGATTACAAAAGACCTGCATATATAATTGTAAAAAAAGCTGAAAAAACTGAGAAGGAAACAAAAACTATCAAAGTAAATGCTCCTCGTTTTTATGATGTTACATTTTTTGCTGATAAAGTTATTACCCAAGTCGATAACAGTATAATTAACACCTATTATCAACCAATTAGTAATGCTGCAGGACAAATGTTCAATCCTGGTTTAAATGGAATGTTTAAACTAGGTATGGTTGATTTATTTGAAGATTACAGAATGGTTGGCGGATTAAGATTGGCTTTTGACTTACAAGGATTTGATTACTTTTTTAGTTTCGAAACACTAAAAAAGAAACTCGATCATAAATTTATGCTTTATCGCCAAACAAGAAATGGAGGAAGCTCAGAAAATTTTAGTTATAAAAACTATTCTCATGAATTCAGATACATTTTAGGAATTCCATTTAATCCTACAAGTAGCTTTAAAATCAATGCTTTTTTTAGACAAGACCGTGATATCATCAGAGCAACAAATCCAGTAACATTAGAAATTCCTGATAAGATTAGCAATTGGGCAGGAGGCAAAGTAGAATATATTTACGATAATACCATTCCAAAAGGCTTGAATTTATGGAATGGAACCCGTTTGAAATTGTTCTATGAACATTACAATAGTTTAAGCACAAAAGGATTACAATTAAATACTTTAGGTATAGATGTAAGACATTATGAAAAAATCCACAGACAAATAATCTGGGCAACAAGATTTAGTGCAAATACATCATTTGGACCAGGAAAAGTTGTTTATTATTTAGGAGGCGTTGAAAACTGGATTGCACCTAAATTCAACAATGAAATATCAACTGCAACCGACCAAAACTATATATTTCAAGCTTTGGCATGTAACCTAAGAGGATTTTCACAAAATATTAGAAACGGAAATACATTCGCGCTTATTAATACGGAAATCAGGGTTCCAATATTCCAATATGCATTCAATCAAACATTGAGGTCAGAATTTTTGAATCACTTTCAAATTGTTCCATTTTTAGATATTGGAACTGCCTGGGTTGGTTCAAATCCTTATTCTGAAAACAATACCTTCAATCAGAAAATTGTTGAAAATCCTCCAATAAAAATTAAAGTTATTAATGTTAGAGACCCATTGGTTGGTGGATTTGGCGGAGGATTAAGAACAAAACTTCTTGGTTACTTTATCCGTTTCGATACTGCTTGGGGAATTCAGGATTCAGAAATAAACTCAAAACCGGTTTACCACTTCTCATTGGGATTGGATTTCTAAAAGCCTAAACATGTCTTCCTTCTACAAAATCTTCGATAATTGATTCCAGTTTAGTGATTCTCATTCTCCATGAATTGTTGTAGGCATGGTTCATTCTTGCAGCTAATTTGTCTTGTGGATTTTCATTAAGTGCAGTTTTAATTTGGGCGATGAATTCATCGTTTGAATTACCTAAATAAATTAAACCATCAAATGAGTTAATATCATTTGAAAAATTGCTTGAAACAGTAGGAATACCTGCTGCTAAATATTCATTGATTTTTAATGGATAAATCCCTCTTGTAAGCTCATTACTTTTATAAGGGATGATAGCTACATTTGCATAAGATAAATAAGCAGGTAATGATTCAATTGGTCTAGAGCCAATGAAATGCAAATTTGGAATGTTTAATAAAGATTCTTTTTCCAAATCTTTCTTTTCATAAGTGCCTACAAACAAAACCGAAGCCTCTTTAAATTCGACACAAATCCTTCTAACTAAATCATGATCAAGTCTTAAATCACTATAATGGCCTGTATAAATAATCACCGGCTTTTTTAAATCTTTCATCTCAACAGGTTGAGGAAAGTTTTTATTTATTGCATTTTCAAAAGTATCATAATCGGCAGCATTGGCGAGCAGATGAACTTTTCTACCATTTTCAGAAGCATGTCTATCGCAAAGCCCTGTAGAAGTTCCAATTGCAATATCACAATTCTTCATGGCATCAAATTCAGCCTGAATTCCATGACGGGCAATATAGGGTTCCTGACTAATTTCATCTAAAGATTGGTAAACACTTGCCAATGGTTTCAGAGGAATATCAGAACTTATATAAGGACAATTTACAGGATTAAAAGAATTGAAGAAAACATAGTTTTTAACATTGTAATCTTTAATCGTTTTTCTGATTACTTCGTTTACAACAAAATTATTGTACTTGTTGAGGAAATGGTATAAACCACCTTCAGGCAAAAAGTTTATAGGCAAAGAAAGCCTTGGAGTTACCTGAGTAAATGATACCTGAGGGAATTTAATTTCACTATAAATGTTTGTACCTAAAACAAGTGCATTCATTCTCTTTTTAAAAGCAGGATCACTCCATTCATCTTTAATATCTTTAATAGAAAATGGCCTGTCGATATAGAAAACGCGATTGGTTTTTGCCCATTCCTTGGCCCAAGCAACAGAAACTGATGAAAGTTTAAAATCACTTCTTGTAAGGCCAAACATAAACAAATCGTATTTAGGCAGCATGGTTTATTTTTTAAGTGTTTGAATCTTTTTTTCTATCACATTTTCGAGATGACTAATTCTATCAGCCCATTTGTTTTCAGAGGCCCTTTTTATTCTTTGTTGAATTAATACTTCATCCTTTTCATTAACCAAAACACCTACTGAATCTATAAATTCATTAATAGATTTTGTGATGGTGATAACCTCTTCATAAGCGTGTAAATCCTCAGAAAAATCTGTAGTCACAACAGGCTTACCAAGTGCTAAATATTCGTTTAACTTCATAGGAAACAAACTTTTATTTAACATATTACATAAATACGGTATGATGGTAACTTTTGCAGATTTAATATACCTTGGAATTGCTTCATGCCTTCTGTTTCCCATTAACAGTAAATTATGAATTTGATCGAGTTTAAATTCCACGACATCCTTTTCATCGTAAGAACCAACCACTACTACTAAAAAATGTGGATAGGCTTCACATAATTCAATCAAAAGTGAATAGTCGATACGAATTCTGCTTAAATATCCAGCGAAAAGAATGATTGGAGTTGAGCCAGAACTTTCTAAATCGAAGGGCTTTTCATCCGAATCTATAGCTGAATTAAACATCTCAAAATCTGCTGCATTGGGCAAATAATGTACATCTTTTGAGTGCTTTGAAAACTGCCTGTATAAATTCTTTGAACTGGTACAAATTATATCTACCTGATTAATAATTTTTTCCTCTGCTAAAACACCATGTCGTTGTAAATATTTTGTTAGTTTGATATCATGTTGACTATGATAAATATTTAAAAGAGGCTTGTAATTGGTGTCAGAAATTACAGGAAGCATGGTAGGATAAAAGTGATTGATATAAATATAATCCTGAACATCAAACTTTTTAAGCATCCTTTTTATTTGTCGAAGCAACAAAAACTCATTGAATCCATTAATGAGTTTGTAAAGAAATCCAGAAGGGAGAAAATTAACCGGAAAAACAATCCCAGGTGTTAAAACGGTAAAATTAGAAAAACCAGTTTCAACATTGGTAAATCTATTTCTGCCAAAAAAAATGGTTTGAAATCTTTTTCTAATACCTTGATCTGTGCTTGAACTTAATAAATCTTTTAAGGAATATGGCTTATCAACATAAAAAACACGGTGACTTTTACTCCATTCTTTAGCAAAAGATAAAGTTGCCGATGATGATTGTTGATCCCATCTAGTAAAAGCTAATATAACTACATCATACTTTTTCATTTGTTCAACATATGTTTCATTCCATCCTGAAAACAATGACGACATCTCGCCTCATAGGTATCTTTTTCACCCAGCATAATTAGGCTATTTTCAGTTGCTTTCCTAAACGAATGTGTTGCTAAATCTCCGCAAACCATGCAAATTGCATGAACCTTTGTAACATATTCTGCAACTGCCATTAATTTAGGCATCGGCCCAAATGGTTTTCCTAAATAATCCATATCCAAACCAGCTGCTATTACCCTAACTCCCTGATCGGCCAGAGTTTCACAAACATAAACTAGTTCTTCATCAAAAAACTGTGCCTCATCTATTCCTACAACCGTAGCTTGATTTCTCATCAAAAGCATATTCAAAGATGATTGTATCGGAGTAGATTGAATACTATTTTCATTGTGAGAAACAACAGCAGTTTCATCATACCTGGTATCTATGGCTGGTTTGAAAATTTCCACAGTTTGACCTGCAATTCTTGCTCGATTTAATCTTCTGATTAATTCTTCGGTTTTACCAGAAAACATAGAACCACAAACAACCTCAATCCAGCCTTTTCTTTGCTGGATTCCATACCTAGGTTCAATAAAAATTTCTTCAGACATAAAGTGGCAATTTCGGGAATTACAGAAAATTGGCCACCTAATATCTTAAATTGTTGATTAATCTTTGCATCCTTTATTAAAATTTGTGCTAAATCTCTATTAAAAAAATGAATTCGCTCCAATTAATCAGCAAGTTAAAATCTAAGTCAGACGACCTACAACTCGCATTACAACAGGTATTAAGTCCAGGTTCAAATTTCAATACCATAGAAAAGGAGCTGCTTAAGAAAAACTGCGTTGAATTATATGAATTGGTGTTAAAACTTAAAACTGACTCTGAATTAGCAGAAGAAAAGACTGAAATCAAACCAATTTTCAGTAATTTATTTCATGAAAATAAGTTTGAGACAAAAACAATTTTACCCGAAGAAAAGAAAATTGAAATACCTGATTTTGAAAAACCAATTATAGAAATTCCTGAGCAAGAAATTCCACAACCGATTGTAACTTTTGAAGCTCCGCAGAGTTTTAATGAAGTAATTAAAAAAGTTGATGTTGAAGAGGAAACCTTGAATAGTTTACAGGAAAAAGCAATTTCAAATCCTCAGGAATTTGATGATATGCCTGAACCTGAATTTAAGTTTAATTTTGAAGCAAACCCGGTAAATTCTAATCCTATTGAACTTAATATAGAAAAGGCAGTTGAAAACAAGAGGATATTTAAAACTGTAATGCCAGATCCTGAAATCAAAGCAAAACCATCATTAAACGAAATGGTTAAGGCAAAGGATTTAAGTTACAATGAGAAACTTGCGCAAAAAATTGAATCAACTCCATTGGTTGAAAGAACTGCTGAACTACCGATTGAAAACATGAAGTCAGAAATCAATTTGAACAAAAAGATTGCTTTTGTAAATGAGTTGTTTTCTGAAAATGTTGTAGAATACGCAAAGGCTGTCGATAAGTTAAATACAGCAAGTGGATTAAATGAAGCGCTAATGATTTTTTCTGAATTAAAACACCATTATAACTGGCAAAGCAATAACGAATTGGTGTTGGATTTAGAACGCATAATCAAAAGAAGACATCCTTTGAAATAGTAAAATTGGAACTATCTTAGGGCCTGCTGAAAATCTTTATTAGAACTTATTATCAATCAATTAGATTATATTTAAATAATTTAAATGCAAGGTTTTAAGAACAATGGCTTAAAAATCTTTGCATCAAGTAAAATTAGTTTTCAAATTAAATAAAGACAGAAACAAGGCCATCTTTGTCGTTGCTGCCAAATTGAAGTATTATATATACATCTAATTTGGCAGCGCCTAAAATCTGACCTGTTTCTGTCTTTTTCAGCAGGCCCTATCTTTTTAAAAATATCAAACCTAAATTTGACTAGAACTATGATGTATTTTAAATCAAGAAAAAAAGATAAATTACTTTTGCTCTAACCAGGATTTTATTTGATTGATACAATTTTCATTGACTTCATGTTTACCTGTAAATTCAATGAATTCTGTACTTTTTTCGAATAAATGATTCATTGCTAAAACTGATTCCTTTCTAACTAAAGCATCATTAGAACCATATAAAAATAGGTTTTGTGATTGGTTAAAAATATCGGGTAATGAATCCTTCATTTCATGTGCGATATTTCCTGCAATAAAAATAATATGATTAGGAACTAATCCTCCACGATGAATCCATCTGCATAAGGTAGAAACTCCTTGAGAGAAACCTGCTACAATAACTTTACAATTGGAATGAGGTTTAAAGTTTTGGTAAACTGAAGCCAGATAGTTCACATAATCCTTAATCTCTT
Source organism: Bacteroidota bacterium (assembly GCA_027487625.1). Lineage (GTDB taxonomy): Bacteria > Bacteroidota > Bacteroidia > UKL13-3 > UKL13-3 > CAISCU01. The sequence goes on along the minus strand of JAIYDG010000310.1, from coordinate 36,625 downwards.
CCTCACGCATTAAACTTGTCATCCATGAAGCAACGGGATTTCCGCTTAAACCTCTTGCATAAAAATGATTCAATCCTTCAGGAGCTACAAAAAAATGTTCCGGGCCAAACAATTTAAAATTTTCCAATAAATGGTCTGCAGTTTGTGCATAACCATGTATTAAAAACCAAATAAATTTTGTGTTTTCATTGAGCTCTCCAAACGTAAAAACTCTTGCCGTTCTTTGGGTTTGGAAATAATGTAAGGAAGAATCCATTTATTGCAAATCAGAATTCAGTCGATACCTGCAAACTCTGTTATTTCCCTTATCACAAACAAAGATTGTTCGGTTGAAATAACAAATTCCGGTAGGGTCAACAAAGTTATATGGACCACTAGCTTTACCATCTGCCCCTGAGCCACCAAAAGAAACAATTACCTGTTTCTTAAAAGTTGAATTTGCTGGAGGATTTACACCTTCAAATCCTGTATTGGAGAAAACGTAAATAGAATCAGTTCCGCTGTCTGTTATAAAAAGGAAGCCATTTTCAGTGGGTGAAGCAAAAATATCTTCAGGCTTTTTAAACCTTCCACTTTCATACATAAAACGATCTGCCTTTGTTTTATCGAAATTTAGGAAATTTGTGTTTTCACCATAGATATATCCTTGATCCGGATCTTCTGTAACTGAAATCCCCAAAGCTCTAAATTCCAAATTTCTGTTTTGTTCTTCACCTAAAGCCAAAAAGAAATTACGAGAGGTGCTTATACCTGAAATTCGTTGAGGGGGAGCAGCCAAAGTTGCCAATCCACTAATTCCAACAGAAGATTTAATACTTGATTCCAATGGATTTAAACCTGTTGAATAGCCAATATTTATGCCTTGTGATGAGAATATTAAAACACCGTTATCAGGTCTTGCAACAGTACTCAAATCATTTCTTGGACCTGTTCTTGAAACATAAAGTGTATTGTCGAAAAGCGTTGCTAATCCCGTGAATTTTACGGCGATATCATCATTTCCTCTGAAGGAAGTATTTCTGCGACTTTCATCACACTGAAAATGTTTTAAAGTATCAAGATAAACTGGGTTACCGGAGCCGATACCTGTAATATGATAAATTGCAGCCAAATTGATTGATGGACTACCAACTTTATCAGGATAATATCTTCCTGCAACATAAGAATGTAAGCGTCTATCCTGAGTAAAATCTGTTGCACCGGGAATTGTAAAACGGTAACTCAAATCTGCTTTCTGGTCAAAAACCAAAACCTCATTATCATCTATTGTAGTTTCATCATTTTCAACCACCACATAAATCAATTCATCATAACCATAAAAAACATCCAAGGGTTTATTTACATTATTGATAAATGGATAAACGGGTACATAACCAACATTGTTTAAACCTGTATTTGGGTCAATGCTTCCCTGATTAAAAACTTCGTTTGCTGTATTATTCTTTTTGTCACCTAACAAACTGCAGGAGCTTAGAATAAAGGTGAAACCAATTAAAATGTAATTTTTCAAAGTAAACATACTAACGAAGGTTAAATAACAATGAAAGTCTATGTGAATTACCCATTCTCGATTTGGTTACCAGACTATAATCAAATCTAAAATCTCCAAATTTTCTTGGAAGTCTAATTCCTAAACCGGCAGTTGGAAAAGTATAAGCCTCATCACTTCCAAATTCCCAACCTGTTCTAGCAAACAATAATCTTTTGTAACCGTATTCGGCGCCAACAGCAAAAGTTTCATTGTTATCTGTTGGATGATTTAATTGGGCTAATAAAGTTAGAATTTGCTTTTTAGAATGAATTGGGTCGAAAGCACCACCAATTCTAAACATTCCGGGAGCAGAAACTTCACCGAAACTAGTTTTAACAACATCCCCAGAAAGGTTTAACATATTTACTTCTCCAGTAGGAGATACGTTTAATCCAAAATTTGTAAAAGCAACACCAAATCGGGCATATTTTATTCCAATATCGTAGGTTAAACCTAAATCAAAAAGAAAATTATTAATTCTAACATCACCAATTCCTTCATGAGCCCATTTGCTACTTAAACCAAAACTAAAATTATCTGTAAGTATTTTAGCATATGTTAAGCCTATCAAAGTATTAGATACATTTACAAATCTTCCAGTTCCTGTTGGCTGGAATTCTGTAGTTTCCTCCATTGGAGCATAATTTATTGATATAACCTGCAAACCTAAAGTACTTAAACTTCCGGTTTTATAAGTTATGCCTAAAAAATTAGCAGAATTTGCAGCAGTATATTTTGTATTTGAAACGAAAAAAGAAGCCTTAGCGCTGTCACCAACTGCAATACCTGAAGGATTCCAAAACATTGCAGAAGGGTCTTTTGAAAAACCGGCTACTGCTCCGGATAAAGCACTAGAACGAGCATCAGGCATGATTTTCAGGAATTGCATACCACTAGCACCCGTTCTAGAGTTACCAAATGTAGGCAACAATTGGGCTCTTGAAGTTTGCATCAAACAAACAACAAATAATATTGATAGATAAAATCTCATCTGGCTTGCAAAATAGTAAAAACTCTAATTAAAACTGACACTTTACAAAAGCTTATTATGAAATTAAAATGCAGTCCAACCTTGCGCTTTCAAAGTATGTTTTTGACCACCTTTAGAAATCATATTCATTCCATCTTCCGGTGGTGTAACAAATCCAATAATAGAAAAATCGGGGTGATTTTCAATCTTTTTGTAATCAGATTGAGAAATGGTCATGAGTAACTCATAATCCTCTCCTCCGCTTAAAGCAGTCAAAATTGGATCGAGTTCTAATTCTCTGGCAAAATTATAAGTAGTTGGATCTATTGGTACTTTTTCTTCATAAATAGTAATTCCAACATTCGATTGTTTAGCTAAATGAAAACATTCAGAAGAAAGACCATCACTAATATCCATCATGGAAGTTGGTTTAATTTCTAAAGCCTCTAACAAATCAATAATATCTTTGCGAGCTTCTGGTTTCAACTGGCGTTCAATAATATAATCATGTCCTGCCAAATCTGGTTGAGCCTGAGGATTAGCTAAAAACACTCTTTTTTCTCTTTCTAATAATTGAAAACCACAATAAGCAGCACCTAAATCTCCACTTACTACTAGCAAATCAAGAGGTTTTGCCCCATTACGGTAAACCACTTTAGATTCATCAGCTTCACCAATAACTGTTACTGAAATAACAAGACCTTGTTTTGAACTAGAAGTATCACCTCCTACCAAATCAACACCATATCTATCGCATGCCAATTGAATGCCAGAATACAATTCTTCAAGTGCTTCCAAAGAAAACCTGTTGGAGCTTCCAATTGAAACGGTAACTTGTTTAGGCTTAGCATTCATCGCATAAATATCACTCAAATTAACAGTTATTGCTTTGTACCCCAAATGTTTAATTGGAAAATAACTTAAGTCAAAATGTACACCCTCCAATAACCAATCGGTACTAACTAAAGTAACTTTATTTTCTGTTGATTTAATTACAGCAGCATCATCACCTATACCTTTAATGGTATTGTTCTTTAATTCAAAATTCTTTGTCAGGTGATCGATTAGGCCAAATTCACCTAAAGTACTAAGTTCAGTTCTAGCAGCATTTTCAAACATAGCTACAAAGATATGAAAAGTTTAAACGGGAATAAGCGCTGGAATTTTCAGAGGTCTTATAAAAACCTAAAGATACAAGGAGTAGACACTGAAATATTGAGAACTATCTCATTCTCTCATCCATCAAATCTGTGAAAATCCTCTCCACTTGTTTGATATCAGAAGGTAAATCATCAGAGCCCTTCAGCCATTTCCATTCTTGAATCAAAGTATTATTCTTTTTGATTCTTACAAAAATAACTTCTTCTCCAATTTGGTAAAGAGAACTATTCCCAGATTTAAGACCGGCAACCGTATTGTAAATAAAATCAGCATCACGCTGAGGAATTTTTTTTATTAAAGTTGATTTAGAATCGATTGCATTTTTCTGAAATAAACTACCATCTCTAACAATTACAAAAGCGTTAAAAGCCGATGTTTTTTGGTTGATATAACCAAATTCAATATGATCAGAAGGTATTTCTACCTGCAGCACTTTTGGAGCAGAGCAGGATGCTAAGGAAATGATTAATATAAAAAAAAAGTGAAAAACATTAGAAATTTTCATGAAAGTGAAAGTACAAAAACAATACCAAAAAAGAAAAGCAGACTCTTTAAAACGCAAAGAGGCGCGCAGCTTTGCTGCGCGCCTCTTAAACTTATTTTGAAAACTGATTATTCTCTAATCAAAGTAATTGATCCACGTACAGTTTGTTCAGTTTTTCCTCTTAATCTATAAGTTAATATAAAGTAGTAGGTTCCATCAGGACAATCAGCACCAGAATTATTTACTTTTCCGTTCCAGATATTGGTTGAATTGGTTGACTCAAATACTTGACCACCCCATCGATTGTAGATTTTCAAATCATACAATTCTTCACCCTTGATATCAATTTTGAAGAAATCGTTTTTGTTGTCACCATTTGGAGTAAACACATTCGGGATAGTGATATCAGTAACAAATGCATTACTTACAACCACACAAGCTGAGTCGATACAAGCATCTGGTTCAGCAGTATAAGCCCAAATACAAATTGTGAAATCACCCGTATCATTTCCAAAGTTCAATTCACCTAAGTTAAAGTTTGGATCATCATTTCCATTTACAGTAACTTCTTTGAATATACTATTGTCTTTGTTTCTTGTAACTCTCCAAATGTATTTAACTGCTTCTGTGCTATCACTTAGGTTAGTTACATAATACTTAGGTAACAATATCACTTCAGCTTTCAAATCTGCCTTAGATAACAATGCACGCATCGTGATGGTATCCTTATTCTCACACTCTGGGGAGCCTGTTAAGAACCTTGTAGAATGCAATACCAAATGATAAACACCTTTATTCTTAAAGTAGAAATTGAACGATGTATCCTGAGGTAAACTTGTTTTAAACAAGGTATCATTTACATAACTATAATCTGAATTGTAATTATATAATCTGTATTTAGTAATGGTATCATGTTGAGACCTGTTTTTCAATTCGAATGGTTCACCCACACAAACAGCAGTATCAGGAGTAAACAAACCAACATTATAAGGATTCTTCACATAAATCTTAATTGGTCTTTCTGTTCCGCCTACAGTATCAGGAATAATAACTGGAGGACAAGAAGATGCTCCTGGAGAACTTGCATCATAACCAACTGCATTTACATAATAAGTACCTTCTTGAGTGTATACAAAAGTTACTGTATCAGGATTGTTTAACGCCAATTTAGGTGGCTCAAATGGAATACCTGAATTAATCAAAGTAGACCTTGTTGCGCTAAATCCAGCAGAGTCATCAGGGTAACTTACTATTCTTAATGTATAAGGAACACAACCCAATGTATCATTTAATAATTTGATTCTTGGACGCGGACCTGCAATAAAGATTTTTTCAGTTAAAGTATCTTGACAACCCTGTTCAGTTTCTACAACCAAACGAACTGCATACCATCCATTTCGACGATAATCGTAGGTAGGATTTACTTCAATTGAACGATATTCATCTTTTCCATATCCGTAATCACCAAACCACCATCTACGTTCTTTGAATCTATCACAAGAGAAGCCATAGTTTTGGAAACACCAGTCATCTACAAATGAAGCATCATTAAATTTAACAGTATCACTACATAGGAAAACTCCTTTACTTGTGAATCTTGCATTAGGCTTAACAACATTTACATATTGGAAACAAGTATCCCAGAATCCTAAACTATCTCTGGTAATCATTGAAACCTTGTAACGGCCTGGATCATTGAATTGGAATGTTGGGTTTTTACCATGTTTATCTAACACACCATCTGATTGGAAATCCCAATAGATTCTTTCATGATAGAAAGTATCTATTTTCTGACAAAGTAATGCACTTCCGGTTCCAGCAACTGTTACAGGAGTTGAAACCCAAGCCAAAGGACAAGTTCCAGTGGAAGGTACTACAAAATATTTAGTAGGATTCACATACAATTTCATTGTATCAACAGGGTAACCTCTCATTGCGAAACCATGGAAATCAATATCAACATACTCAACTTCACCAACAGATAAAGGTCGGAAAGGATTATAAATTCCACTTGATTTTGGATACCAATACCTGATAGAATCTTTAAACAATACTGTTTCACCTATACAGAAAGTAGTATCGTAATTGTTCTTCATATCTCTAATGAGGAAGGTATCAATTACACCAATTACAATTTGTCTTTGAGCAATGTTTTGACAATTTGTTGTAGTTGTCATCACGTGTAAAATAGGTGTGATGTCATTTCTTCTTGTAAAGCTACCGCCACCCGATTGAACTTTCATATCCCATGAAGACTGAATATAAGTATGCGGTACAGGTTCCATTAAAAATGCTGAGTCGATACGAATATTCACACGATTTATCGCTTGTGGTGCCATAGCCCTTAATGGGTCATCACATCTCCAAACAGTATCCCATCTTGTACTATCTAAAATCCTAACTCCAATAGGAATATGCGTAGCACTAATGATTGTCCAAGGTAAAGTTTGAACATTGTATTCAAAACGGATACGACCTAAAGGCCATGTATGAGCGTCATATTGTAATGTATCAAAAACACCAGGTTGACCTTTTCTTTCAACTGCAACAAAAGTATCTTCTGCATTTGTATAGAAAGAATCCACTGTAGCATAATCATCACCCCAAACCCATGCATCCGATTTCACGAAATCTTGTTTTACAGTATTTAAGTTACCAAAGATTTTGTTAGTTTTCTCAGGATATGAAGGATAGAACGATTTACCATGTAAGTAACAATAAGGCTCACGGTAATTAGGATTCGCAACGTAAACCAAATTATTACCAGGACCAATTACTGGGAAGAATTTAGATGTATCGAATCTATCATAAGTAAAGTTTGCATCTAATGTTATGAAATGAAAGAAATTGTGGTACCAAATTGTATCTGTTGCACAACCTGGTAAAGTAGACGTTGGACTAGCATAACCATTACCAACGATGATTCCGACCGTGACAAATCCTCGGGGGTCCTTGGGCAAATTAGAATATTGAACCGGTGTATTTCCAGGAACATAATGCGTAACGTTTCTAGCACCATTTGGGCTTTGCCAGATTAAATTTGGATTCCAGTTAGGACCATTATAGAAAGCAGGCATATTGTAACCACCTGGAGTTGTTGCTGTTCCAGTCATTGGTGAAGTTCCATCAAACGAAACAAACGCATCCAACATACAACGAGTATTCTGACCATTCCAAATTGGATTCGGGTCATTTCTATCCGCAAATGAATCGTAGTTAAGTAAAATAAAAGTTCTAGCATTACATGTAGGAGCTAAACCCGGAGTACCTGCAGATCTGTCGAATACAAATGTTGGGTCACCACCATTTTGTGATCTTAAACCTGGACACTCATCTCCTAATTTACCTAAACCATATGCATCAGGATTCATTAATGGTAATTGAACAGTACTTGAACCACCGCAATCCCACTCATCAACATAACCATAATCTTCTTCAATCATGACATATTTTCCTGCAGCATCTTGTTGAACAGTGATTGAATCGGGACCACGGAAGAAAAACTTATTATTAACAATATTAATTCCTTCAGTATATCTCAAAGTTTGAAGTAAAATTCCGTCGTGGTATTCAGGAATACTGATTGTATTTCCAACCATATTAATCCTGAGTAAATTTTTAATAGGATCAGCAGATTGATTGTTTACAGAATCTTTCATAAACAATCTAACAGTATAACACTGTTGAATTCTTCTTTCGAAAGCATATTCATACAATGTTTTGAAAGAGCCTGGCAATAAATCTGTACCTCTATATCTTCTGCTGCTTCCATCAGGAAGCTTATCAGTCAAAATAGGTGTTATGAAAGCATTGGTTGGACGAATAATAGTTCCTGAAGGAATAACATACTTATAAAATCCTTTGCTGTTGGCAAATGGATCAGGAATATCATTGTTTAATGTTATCTGAGTTTCTGGATCTAAATCTGCAGGCCACATTGCTATTGTATCAATTCTTGCTTGAGCAGAACCAGATGAGAACATTGGTTTGTTCCACAATAATGTATCCATAGGATGTACCAATCTTTTTCCATTAGGGTTACCCGGATTCCAAGTTACCTGATTTGGATCAACTGTCCATCTTGAAGTATCATATGGAGGGAAATCATGTCCGAATTTATGCCATCTTAATACATTAGTCCACATTTCGTATCCATGTATTGGTAACGTATCATGTGAGAAATTACAATTCACACGACCAGGATACAATTGACCATTCGCCCAAAATCTAGGTTCTGTGCGGTTATACATATCTTGGGCATTTGTGTAAGGAGGACCTCCCATTAAAGTATTTGCAACCGCGAATGATGTACATGCAGGAGAATATCTATCACCAAAATCCCATTTTTTATAAAGGTGATTTGACTGATAAATTGAAGAAGCATTTGTAAATTCAACAGGGAAAGTTGGACCACACTGGTTTTTTAAGAATTTATTAATAACAATTGGAACTGGTGGTGCTTCAATTGAAACAGCTGGACCAAGTATATTAACACCATAACCAAATAATTGACCTTTAGTAATTTTCTTACTAAACTTTAATGTATCATCTTGGAAAAACTTCCAGTAACTTACAATACTATCTCTGTAAGGTTTTAACCAACGATAAATTGGTAAATTTCCACCAGGATAATTGAAAGTAACTTGAGCTCCGCCTACTGTTGCAGACAATGCAAACTCATCACCACTAGCAAAAATTAAAGTATACCTTGTTAAAGTATCAATACCTGTTACAGCACCAATTGAAGTAAATTTAATCTGATGACCAGGTTGTAAGTTGTGGTTAGGTGAAATAAAAGTACCCATTGAATTATTAACACCTGTAATATTTGTAGCAGCACCTAAACCATCAGGAATAAATCTGTGTAATGAGATTGAATCCGGAGTAGTATTACCCGGCCTAGGAGCGAATATATAACCATTGATGGTATTTAATCTTGGATTCGCTACAGGAGGGAAAGTTGGAGAATTGTATCGTCCTACATCATTAACCGTATCAATTCTCGACCAGAAATTAACTGTTTTTGCTGGTTTACCAGGACAGAAAACTGTTAGTGTAGGGAAATATTGACCTAAACCTTGGTATTTATAACAAGGTGAAACTTCATTTAATTTTTTATCAGAACCAGGAGGATTTGCATTTGGATCTGCGAAATCCCATAATAATTGAAGCTGTGCATTAATTCCTTGAAGTGGATATTGGTTATACAAACAAACACTAGCAGTATTACGGTTCATAAAACAAACCGAATCGGCAATGGTATCATTTTGATTGGTTCTTCTTGATCTAACATCGTATTGAATTACAATATTTTCAGGAAGTACATCACCGCTAAGATTGTAATCAAAACTATCGGCACAATTAAAGAATCTATGTTGTACAAATAATTTAGGAGCAAAAATTCCACCTCTTACATAATTATGAGTGAATGAAGTCCAATAAGCGATATCGGCAGGAATTGGAGGGTTTCTTGATGTATATGATGTTCCATCACCAAAATCCCATCTAAATCTTCCAACTTGTCCAATAGGAATAGCAGTTTTATTTACGAAAATATAAGGAGTAGTATCACATCTAGGCACACCAACCACCTGAAATTTCGCATCAATATTAGGAGCTACGTAAACAAACTTTTGCTGTGAGTTTATACAACCGAGCTGGTCGGTAACCCTTAAAGTTACAGAATTTCTTCTACCACCAATTGGATAAACGTGGTTGATTGAAGAACCGCCTGGCGTTGGCATTGCTTCCTCAGATCCATCACCCCAAACCCAATATCTGCTTGCAATTGGCGAAGAAGGCGCGGGAGCTTGAGTTGACAAGTCACCAAACACATAATTGTTAGCTTTAAAACACTGTGAGTCGAAACTAGTTAAGTTCCAACTAACTATAGGTCTTGCATAAACAGTATCCCAATATTCGTAGGTTAAATCACCACGATTGGTAAACTTTGCTGTAACCTGAATTTTGTAAGCACCTGGAGCAGCGTAGTTATGGATATAAAAGTTTCCAACAGGAGAACCTGTTGTAATTGATACTTTTGATCCATCTCCTAAGTCCAAGTCGTAGCTTTTTACATCGGTTCTGTTAACTCCATTCAACAAAACTGTTAATTCAAGTGTACCTGTAGTACCATTGAAACAAACAATTTTAGGTGAAGGATCTAACGTAACGCTCTGTGCAAAAGCTCCCATTGAAACTACCCACATGAGTAGCACCAACGATAGTCGATTTAATAGAGGTTTTATCATATTCTGTTGTATAGTTTTATTCATTTTCAATTTCGCTAACATACGTTTAATCTCCCAAATTTTCAAAACTTATCTACTTAAGAGAATAAAGCCACCAATTACTTTAACATTCTCTTTACCTTTAAGCTGATATTCAAGCACATACCTGTAATCTCCATTTTCCGCAAATTGTCCGGAACCCAAAACAAGTCCTTTCCATCTCACATTCACATTTTCGGTTTCGAAAACAAGAACACCCTTTTTAGTAAAAATTCTCAAATGGTAAAAATCAACTGCAGGCATTTCAATTACCAATTCATCGTTTAAACCATCACCATTTGGTGAAATAGCATTATTTACAACCGGATAATCTTTTTTACTTTCTGGTTCCGGAATTTTAACTTCATCACTTAAATTGATATCGCCAGATTCTGCTTCTGGATTTCCTTCAACAGTCTCTGTTTTTGCATCTTTACTCACCAACATTTCTGTTTTTGGAGAAGTAACTTCTTGTTTAAAAGGAAGCTCAATTTTATCCGAAACAGGATTTTCCAAAGTAGCTTGAGTTTCCACTATTTTATCCTGTTTAAGTTCCTTAGATATAACTGATTGAGTTTTTGTTTGCTGAACTTTTTCGAATTTATTATCACTTGGATTAACTACAACTGATTCAATTGGAGAAACCTGAGTTGAATTACTTTTATCTACTAATTCAACATTTGCTTTTTGCTCTAATTCAACTGATGATTGATTGTCGGAACTAACAATGAAATATAATCCAGTTAATAAAGATGCAGTAGTAATAATTAATGCAGATTTAACACCAACTGACAAACTCTTAATAATTTGAAATCCGGAAGGACTTGCGCCATAACTCATATTTGAACTTATGTTAGTCCAAACATCAGCAGGAACATCAGGAGTAAAATCCTGCATACTTTCCTTTAAGAGTTCATCTATGTTATTAATATCTTTCACTTTCTATATTTTACTTTTTTGTAGTTCTTTCCAGGTTTGAGCAAAAATTACTCTGGCCCGTGATAATTGTGATTTGGATGTTCCTTCACTAATATTTAATAATTCTGCAATTTCAGCATGGGTATATCCTTCAATTGCATACAAGTTTAAAACTGTTTTGTAACCCGGAGCCATTTTACTTAATACATCCAAAATTTCCTTTTGAGTTATTTTCTCAATTGCAAATCCTTGTACTTCGTGATTATATGCTTGGTCAACATCACTTTGTTCCATATAGACTTTGTTTACTCTATAATGTTCTAAAGCAGTATTTATAAATAATCGTTTAAGCCAACCTTCCAAAGAACCTTTATTACTGAACTGATTCAATTTTGCAAAAACTTTTATAAAACCATCCTGCAAAATATCTTTAGCATCATCTGGTGAATTACTGTATCTCAGACAAATACCATACATTGTTCTACTAAAAAAATCGTAAAAAGCCTTTTGTGCTTTCGGGTCATTTTTTAAACATCCTTGTACGATGGCTTCATCAATTGTTTTATTCACTTTTTGTGTGCTTGTTATTCAGATGATACTTTTTTAAAAAGGGTTGCAAGTTGCTGTTAAAATTTCTTAAAATTCTCCTAAGCCCAATAAGAAAAGGCTAAATTTATTAGAAGTTTAGTATTTTAGTAAAAAAATTTCTTGAGAAAACTATTACTATTTCTGGTTCTTTTTAATTTCATCACCAAACAAAATTTTGGAAAGGAACACATACAATCTATTCCCAAGACAATTAAAGACTTCGAATTCATAGAAAATAAAGGTCAATGGAACAAGGAAATTTTATTTAGAGCTACTTCATACAACACTGATTTTCAAATAAAAGAGAATTCATTCCAATATTATTTTTTTGATGAAAATGCATTTAAAATGTTACATCATAAAGAGGATAATAAAGATATTTCTAAAAAAAATCTGTTGATTCATGGAATCAACATGAATTTAATAGGAGCTGAAAAAGGCGCTGATTTAGATTGGCAGGCTTCGAGTCATTACTACAATTTTTTTCAAGGAAATAATCAAGAAAACTGGGCAAGTGGCGCTAAATCAACAAAAGAAATCTCATTAAAAAATGTTTATTCAGGTATTTCATTAAATATAGTCTCAACCGAAACAGGAATTAAATATGAATTCAGGTGTAAGCCGAATTCTAATCCTGAAAAAATAGTTTGGGAAATAAACGGTGCTAATAAAATTGAACTTGAATACGGTGATTTAAGCATTTACCATACCTATGGAAGAATGAAAGAATCGAGACCTTTTGCTTATCAAATAATCAAAGGTAAAAGGGTTCAAATTGATGTTGATTTCATATTATTAGGCAATCAATTAAAATACAAAATACCTCAAAACTACAATCCAAATTATGAGTTAATTATTGATCCTGATTTAGTGTTTTTAACTTATTCTGGTTCAACGGCTGATAATTTTGGATGTACTGCAACACCTGGTGAAAATGGAACTTTGTATACAGGTGGAGTTACAACAGGTCCTTATTCCGTTATTCCGGATGGAAAATACCCAACAACTGCTGGTGCTTTTCAAATTAATTATGCCGGAGGAGATACTTCAGAAGGAGGAGGATTAAAAGATTTTCCATGTGATATAACTGTTAGTAAATATTCCTCTGATGGAACTCAGTTACTTTGGGCTACTTACCTTGGCGGTTCAAATAATGAAATCCCTCATAGTTTGGTAGTTGATAAATTTAACAACATTGTAATTTTTGGAACCACATATTCCAAAAATTTTCCCGTACATAGTTTAGCTTTTGACACGAGTAATAACGGTCGAACAGATATGATTTTGACTAAGTTTTCATCCGATGGATTCCAATTAATTGGCTCAACTTATATTGGAGGTTCAAACAATGACGGATTAAACTTTAACGGAATTACAAATTTCTTTTTTGGAGATGAATATAGAGGCGATGTAATTACGGATGATAACGGTAAAATCTTAGTTGCAAGTACAAGTAATTCTTCAAATTTTCCTATGGTAGGAAGCCCAATTCAAAATCAATTAAAAGGGATACAAGATGGAATATTGTTTCAACTTGATAGCCAACTAAGAACTCTTGAGTTCTCAAGCTACTTAGGGGGAACGGGAATTGAGGCTATTTATAGTATTGATATTTCAAAAAACAATGAAATATTTATCTCTGGTGGAACCGGTAGTGTTGATATGCCTTTGATTTCAAGCAATGCTATAAGAAAACAAAATACAGGTGATCAGGTAGATGGATTTATTTATCATTTAAATAGAAATCTTAGTACAGTTATAAATGCAACATATTATGGCACTGACTTTTACGATCAAATATTTTCTTTAGATTTAGACCCCGACAACCAAGTAATTGTTGTAGGTCAAAGCTCAGGAAATATTCCCATAACTAATGGTGTCTACAGTAATCCAAACAGCAAACAATTCATCAGCAGTTTAAGCCCGGATTTATCTAAACTTAATTGGTCAACTAATTTTGGTGCAGGAAGAGGTGTAATTGATGTTACAATTAATGCCTTTCTTGTTGACGATTGTGGTAGAATTTATTTAAGTTCATGGGGAGGTAGAGAAAGCACAAAGTCTAATGCAATTACTTTTGGTCTAGCTGTAACACCAGATGCATTTCAATCAAAAACAGATGGTTCTGATTTTTATTTGATGTGTTTAGATAAAAATGCTAGCTCCTTATTATATGCCACATTTCTTGGGGGAAACTCGCCAAATGAAGCAGGCGACCATGTTGATGGTGGTACAAGCAGATTTGATAAAAAAGGAATTGTTTATCAAAGTATGTGCGCAAGTTGTCCTGAGGGAAATCAACCTGGTTTTATAACTGATTTAAAAACGACTCCCAATTCCTTCAGTCCAACCAATAAAAGTCCACGTTGTAGTAATGCCGGATTGAAATTTGATTTTCAAATAAAAAGTGCAGAAATTACTTGGTATGCAGATACCTGTACTTCACTATTTACTTTTACAGCAGAAGCCAAAAATGCTTATAGTTTTTATTGGAAATTTCCAGATGGTACAGAATCAACTGAAAAGAATCCTGCATTAATTTTAAAACCTGAATTCTATAACAAAACTATTATGTTGGTAGTAAGCCCTGGCACTGTGTGCGCTGATACTGCTTATGGAAAAGTAAGTTTACCGGATTCAATAACTGAAGTTAGAATTCCAAATGTATTCACACCCAATGGTGATGGCATCAATGACTATTTTAAAATTAATGGCTTATTGAGTCAGTGCGATGAAGCCAGTGTGGAGGTTTATAACCGTTGGGGACAATTGCTGTTTGAAGACAATAAAACCTATTTTGCTTGGGATGGTAAAGACAAAAACGGCATGGAGATAGCAGAAGGTGTTTATTTCGTGATGTTAAAAGCCAAAAAGAAAAATGACACCGCATTTAAAGAATATCGTTCAACATTAACACTCATTAGAAATTAATGGAGTGCCACTCATAGATAAACACAGTATTTTTTTCTGAATTTCCCTAAATAAAAAAGCGAACCCATTTAAATGAATTCGCTTTTTAAATTATACAAAGGAAATTGGTTTCTATTTTTTTAATGCAGTAGCCATAGCAGCACCAATCTCAGCAGGAGATTCAACTACTATTAAACCACACTCACGCATGATTGCCATTTTAGCTTCAGCTGTATCATCTTTACCACCAATGATTGCACCAGCATGACCCATTCTTCTTCCCGGAGGAGCTGTTTGACCAGCGATGAAACCAACAACTGGTTTTTTATTACCATTGGCTTTAATCCAACGAGCAGCATCCGCCTCATAACTTCCACCAATTTCACCAATCATAATGATTGCATCAGTTTCTGTATCATTCATTAATAATTCTACCGCATCTTTGGTTGGAGTTCCAATGATTGGGTCACCACCAATACCTATTGCAGTAGAAATACCTAAACCAGCTTTAACAACTTGGTCAGCAGCTTCGTAAGTTAAAGTACCAGATTTTGATACGATACCAATTCTACCTTGCTTGAAAACGAAACCTGGCATAATACCAACTTTAGCTTCACCAGGAGTAATAACACCAGGGCAATTTGGACCGATTAAAGTACAATTTCTAGATTTGATATATTCTTTAACAGGAATCATATCTTTTACAGGAATACCTTCTGTAATACATACAATTACATTTATTCCAGCATCAGCAGCTTCCATAATGGCATCTGCAGCAAATGCAGGTGGAACAAAAATAATTGAAACGTTAGCTCCAACAGAATCAACCGCATCTTTAACAGTATTAAATACCGGTTTATCAAGGTGAGTTTGGCCACCTTTACCTGGAGTTACACCACCAACTAAGTTGGTACCATACTCGATCATTTGTTGTGCATGAAAGCTACCTTCACTACCGGTAAAACCTTGCACGATTACTTTTGAATTTTTATCTACTAAAACTGCCATGTTTTCAATTTTATGCGGGGCAAATATGGTTATTTTTTTTAGGTTATGTAGAAGTATTAATGATTTTCTTTTTTTCTAATGGAATTATATCAAAAAAAGAAAGTTAAACACCTCATTTTCAATAAACTTTTAAAGCAACTACGACATTAAAAGATTGATTTTTTGAATTAATAAGTCTTTATTAAAAGGTTTAGTTACATAATCATTCATGCCAACCTGGAAACATTTACTTTTTTCTTCTGCATCATCATGAGCTGTTACAGCAATAATTGGAATTTTATTATCATCAGCATATACGTCATCATTTCTGATATGCCAAGTAGCTTCTATTCCATCCATTTCTGGCATTCTTATGTCCATTAAAATTAAACCGAAATCTTTTTCTCTCAGCATACTTAATGCTTCTTTTCCATTTGATGCAATCCTGAAATCAAATCCAGCTTTTTCCAAAATTTTTGCCATCAATCTTTGGTTTAGCTGGTTGTCTTCTACTATTAAAATTGAACGAGGATTTTTAATATCAAACTCTCTTTTATCAGTAAAAACTGAAGCCAATTTTTCATTTAATTCCTCAAGTTCAAGTTCAACAATAAAACTACTACCCTGCCCCGGCTCACTCAAGACCTCGATATGACCACCTAAAATATCACATAAATCCTTCACGTTCTTCAAACCAATACCAAAACCATTCGGATTTTCTGGGTTTTTGTAGAGTCCTTTAAATATACTTTTAATTTCTTTAGCTGTTAATCCTTTACCTTCATCACTAACAACAAACTGAATATTTACAAGGGTTTTTCCTTCTTTATCACGTTTAGAGTTTTGTTTCACCTCTACCCTAACTATGCCTTTGTTGCTATGTTGAATAGCGTTTGCAATTAAGTTATGTAAAATGGTATTTATTTTTTGTTTATCGGCATTTACCATAACCGGAACACCAGGATAAACCATTTGAGTAAACATCAGGTTTTTAGCCTTTGCCTTTAAATCAAACACTTTAAAACTTTCTTCAAGTGATTCAATAAAATGAAATGGAGATGGTATTGCCTTACTTTGGTTTCTATCGATTTGTAAATATGCAATTAAGTTATTCAGTACAAATAACAACTCATCACTCGACATTCTGATATTTGCCAAATATTCCTTTAACTCATTGAAAGTTTTACTCTCCATGGCCAACTGACTCATTCCAGCAATTGCATTTAATGGGGTTCTGATTTCATGATTCATTTGTAATAAAACATGACTTTTTGCCTTGTTACTTATCTCAAAAACCTTTCTTTGTTTGTTTACATAAAAACTATAAACAACTAAACCTGTAAGAAGCAGAAGTAAAAACAAGGCAACTCCAAACGCAATTAGAATGATATTTTTTGTTTCGAGTTCAAGTTCTTGTTCTCTGATTTTTAAATCCTGAATTTCTTTTTCTTTGGCTAGTAATTTAATTTTAGCTTCTTTTTTTTCATTTTCATAAGAAGCCTGAATAGAGTTTACTTCTGCACGTTTTGCTCTATTAGCTAAACTTAGTTTAATTTCCATGGCTTGATTGGCATACATTTCCGATTTTTGCTTTTCACCTCTATCAGCATAAACATCAGAAAGAATTGTTAGCGCATTAATTTTCTCATGATCGATACCATGTGAATATGCCAATTTCAAACCTAAATTTCCATAATAAAGCGCTGAATCACTATTGCCTAGTTTTTGGTAACAGTTTGCTAAATTTCCGCAAGCTAAAACTTGTGACTTTTTATCATTCATTGCCTCATCAATCCTGTTCGATTCCAATAAAAACGGAAGTGCTTTACGGTATTGTTTTCTTCCTGAATAAATTGTTCCAATATTATTTAAAGCTGTAGAAACATCATAGCCACTGCCTTTTTCACGAAAAACTTGTAGGGCATTTAAATAGTGATAAAGTGCTTTTAAATCGTATCCCTGAGCCTGATAAATATTTGCAAGATTATTAGAAATTTCAGCCGTTAATAAATCATCATTCATGGTTTTATGGAGATCTAAAGACCTCAGATAAAATTCCTCAGCTTTGGCATTATTTCCTAATTCTGTATAAAGAGAACCAATATTATTTAAGGTTTTAGCGATTCGTCTGTAATCCTTTAACTGTTCAGATAATTTTAAAGAACCGATATAATACCTGAGTGCTTTGGGGTAATCGCCTTTAAAATAAGCCAAGTTCCCTAAACTGTGATAAGCAAGTGAAACAGAATATGGTTCTTTACATTTTAAGCCTAAAGCTAATCCTTCCAAATACATTTGTTGAGCTTGTAGGAAATTATTTCTGTTTTTTAATAAAATTCCAATAATTACAGCTGCTGTCGCTTTTCCCTTACAAAAATTAATTTTGTTTGAAAGCGCATAAGCCTGACGAGCGTAACTACCAGCTTTCGTAGTATCGGATGAACGAAGTGTTAAAGCAATTCCGTTTAATATATCAACCCTTTGTGCATCATTTGCAAATGGAAGTAAACTCTCTAAACTATCAAGTTCAGATTCTGCATAAACTTTGTTGCTATTTGTTGAAAATACAAACAACAACACGACCAGAAAAATTGATATAAGGGACTTAAACATAATTTTTAATCGGGTACTAATTTAATACCTCTGCAATAGAAATTTAGAATTATTATTCGGGTTGCTGTTGAAGCGCTTCCCAATACTCTACAGCCCTTCTTGTATGCGGAATCACTATTGTTCCACCAACAATATTTGCCACTGAAAAGATCTCGAACATTTGTGCTGTAGTCACTCCCATTGCGTGACATTTCCCCAAATGATATTTAATGCAATCATCACAACGCAATACCATACTTGCAACCAATCCCAACATTTCTTTTGTTTGGGCTGATAAAGCTCCATCTTCATAAGTATTGGTATCTAGATTAAACAAACGCTTCAAAACTAGGTTATCAGCACCCAGGATTTTTTCATTCATTTTTTCTCTGTACTCATTAAATTCATCAACCTGATTACTCATATTTCAATCAATTAAAGGATAAGTTCTTTATTTGGGTCCCAAAATAACTCTTTGAAAGCTATAACTTTATCATTTTTTACCCAAATTCCTTCTGCCTCCAAAAGTTCTTTCATTTCATCACCCAAACCAAAAAAATGCTTTCCACTCAAAACTCCAACCCTATTTACTACTCGGTGAGCCGGCACATAAGGAATAACTTTATGCGAACCATTCATTGCATAACCTACCAATCTTGCACTTCTTTTAGCTCCCAAATAAGCTGCAATTGCTCCATAAGAACTTACTCTACCTTTGGGAATCAAGCGAACAACATCATAAACATTTTCAAAAAATGTATAATCTGTAGCCATTATTTCTCCTTGTAAACTACTTCCAAAAGAGATTGACCAACTGCTTTTAATGTATTTCTATCAATTACATTCATGTTATCTCCTAAAGTATGCCAATGCGGAGGAAATGAACTATTAGTCTGTTCAGAATAATGAATAATATCAATCATAGGTATACCTGCAATTTTATTTACATAATAATGGTCGTCGGTAATTCCATTACCTTGATAATAGTAAAAATAATTACTGTAGCCCAATTGAACTGCCTGGTCCCAAACTTTACGAACCGTACTTTCGGCATATTTAACACTAAAAGATTCCCAAACAAATTTGGCATCTCTGCCACCAACCATGTCCAATAAAATGCCGTAATCTGCTTTGTAATTTTTTACATGTGGATTTTTTGACCAATACTGGGAACCTAAACAATAGGAATCTTCGTACTGAGGTTTTCCTAAATCCTCTGCATCAAAACAAATTAAATCAATCCCAATTTCAGGTTTCTTAACCGACATCACTCTTGCCATTTCAAGCATGACTGCAACGCCTGAACCTGCATCATCTGCTGCAAGAATTGGCTCTGTGTGTTTTGATTTATCAGCATCCTGATCTGCATAAGGCCTGCTATCCCAATGAGCGGCAACAATTACACGCTTCTTTGCATCAGGATTAAATGAGGCAATAATATTTCTGATATGAAGTATTTTTCCATCAAAATTTTTCACATCAGCTTTTTGCTCATAAACCTTATCAGCATAAGCAGTAAACTTTGAAACCAACCAATTTCCACATTTCGTATGTCCATCGCTATTGGTAAAACGTGGACCAAAATTTACTTGATCTTGAACAAACAAATAGGCTGAATCCTGAATAAAATTGGGAGAAACCAAAGCCGGTTTTGTTTGCTCTGTTTGAGTTGTAGTGTTTTGCTTTTTATTTGAATTAGATTCATCTCCACATGAAGAAAGTAAAATCAAACTCAATCCAAAAAAACAAAAAAGCAGTTTATGATTCGATAAATACATTGTATGATTAATTGCTGATGGTATAACTAGATCCTTCTTTTCCGTCTTTTACTTCAATTCCAATTTCTTTTAATTGGTCTCTAATTCCATCTGAGGCAGCAAAATCTCTTCTGGCTTTTGCAGATGCTCTTTGTTCCAAAATCATTTTCATGAGACCATCAACTTTAGAGTTATCGGCAGTAGATTCTTCCATCAAACCTAAAACATCAAAAACGATATCATTAAATAATTTTCTCAGTTTTACTAGATCAGCTTCAGATATCTTTGATTTTCCATCATTGATAGAATTAATCATTCTAACTCCATCAAACAAAGCAGCTAAAGTGATTGGCGTATTAAAATCATCATTTAATGCATTGTAAACATTATCAATTAGTTCATCAATATTTACATCAGAATTAGCTGAAGCTTTAAGATTTGGAAGCAATTTTACTGCATTCATCAATCTCTGGAAACCTTTTTCGGCAGCCTGTAATGCTTCGTTACTAAAATCTAAGGTACTTCTATAATGTGCCTGTAACATAAAAAAGCGCACAGTCATTGGACTATATCCTCTTTCCAAAAGTGGATGAGTACCCGCAAACAATTCATGAGGAAGGAATGAATTTCCAAGACTCTTACTCATTTTTTGTCCGTTTACTGTTAGCATATTGGTATGAATCCAATATTTAACTGGCACTTCATGATTGCATGCAAGATTTTGAGCAATTTCATTAGTATGATGTGTTGGAACCAAATCCATTCCACCACCATGAATATCAAAACTATTTCCCAAGTATTTTGAACTCATTGCAGAACATTCGATATGCCATCCTGGGAATCCTTCACCCCAAGGACTAGGCCAATGCATGATGTGTTCTGGTTTGGCTTTAATCCAAAGTGCAAAATCTAATCTACCTTTCTTATCATCTTGTCCACCTAAATCGCGTGTATTATTAAGTAATTCATCCAAATTTCTTCCTGATAATTCAGTATATGGATACTCTTTAGAGAATTTTTCTACATCAAAATAAACTGTACCATTCGATTCATAAGCATAACCATTTTCAATTATCTTTTTGGTCATTTCTATTTGCTCAATAATATGTCCGGTAGCAGTAGGTTCAATGCTAGGAGGCCAATTATTAAACATACGCATTACCTCACGAAAATCTACAGTATAACGTTGAACGATTTCCATAGGTTCAAGCTTTTCGAGTTTAGCTTTTTTACCAATTTTATCTTCACCTTCATCAGCATCATTTTCTAAATGACCTGCATCCGTGATATTTCTTACATATCTAACTTTATAACCTAAATGAGTTAAGTATCTGAATACAATATCAAATGAAGTAAAAGTTCTTACGTTTCCTAAATGAGCATTGCTATAAACAGTAGGTCCGCACACATACATTCCTACAAAAGGAGCGTGAATGGGTTCAAAAACTTTGGTTTCCCGGCTAAGTGTATCGTAAATTTTTAATGGACCTTTCATATCAAAAAATATGCACGAATATAAAAGATATTTTGGGCATTCACTGAAATTTACTCATGCTCTAATTCAACATTTTCGTAAAGAGAATCAAAAACCTCTTTCCAATTTGCCCAGCCCTCATCTTCATCAAATGAAGAATTGTGCCAAATACTAATGAAATAGCCATTTACCCTCATGGTTTCTCTTTTAAAATGCTGAATCATTTGTATAGCATTTTCAGGAGTTAATTTTGAGTAATTTTTAAGACCAACATCCATCAAACAAGAGGAATAAATTGTTATTGGCAAAACCTCTTGAGTGCTTAAATCAAAAAACTGAAATGGATAGGAAGTTGAAGCTCTAAATCCAGGTGCTTCTGAATAAGCCATGGTATAATCTTCTGAAATTCCCATATCAACTAAATTTCGATAGGTTTCAGGTAAACGAATTTTCAGAAAGTGTTGACGTGAAGTTCTAGGATATACACCAAATAGTTCAAAAAAAAGTTCCTTTTCTTCCTTTAATAATTTTCGATTTAAAGATGAAGCATAAGATGGATGAATTCCACAAATAGCCTGTGTAAGCAGGTATTTACAAAGGTTCTTCATTTCAACAGCTTTCATTGAAATGTTCTTATCAAAACCACCTCTATCAGACAAAAGAAAAAAGAAACGATTTTCTATTCCTGAATCTTTCGACTTTTGTAAAATCATTTGATACGTATCATAAGGATCTTTTTCTACTCCATACAAAGCTTTTGTGAAATCAGAAAATTTACCTTTAACCAAGGTGCCAATGGTTTTACGAAACCTAGCAGAAGTTGATAATCCAAGAAATTTAAAAGCAAAATCAATATCAATCGTGCTTATTTGTTTGAAATTATTTTCTTTAAATTGAATTGAAGAATACTGAAGGCTCAGTTCCTGCTTGAACAAATCAATCCAAGAATCTAGTAAGGGCATGTGTAAAAAACCACATTTGTAGGCAAGTGAATTTTCAGCTTTATAACGACCATGTTCATCTCTTTTTACATTTGGCTGATATTCTTCGTACCTACTGATAAAATAGAAAAACGATGAGAACAAATCAAAAGGCAATAATTGCGTTGGTTGTGGTAAATCATGAGGCATTTCCCAATTGAAAGGAAACATCATATAAAACCAATTTTCATCTTGTTTGATCTCAGGTTCAAAAATGCGGATATCCTCTTCATACAAGAGATTTGAAGCAGGAATATTTATACAATTAGTAAAAATTGTATTGCTATAATTTATTCTATTTGAGCTGGTTTTCTCGAAATAATCAGCATTATCTGTGGTTTTATATTTTATCCCTAAACGTCTTACAAGGATTTCATCTAAAACATATTTTACTCTGGGAGATTCGTGTGCACAATAAACAAGCATATCAAAATAATAAAAGGCAATTTAATTCAATCGAACGAAAACGGATAATATAAAAGAAAAGAGAAATTTTACTTTTTTGCTTGTTCTCTTCCGTATTTAAAGACTTCTAATAATTGTAAAGGATTTAAAGCTTTTACAAAAAGAGTAAGTGATTGTTTAGGTTGATATAATACCAAAGTAGCAATCATACCCGAATAGTAGGTTACCAAAACAGCATAAGCCATACCGTTAATTTGGTATTTTGGGATGAAATAGAAAGCGGTAATTAAATAAACAACCAAGTTCCAAACCTGAAATAAAATGACAATTTTTTGCTTATTCATGGCCAACATCCACATTCCCCAAGCGGTACCAAAAAACACAGGAATGGAACCCCAAATATGTAATTTAAAAACAGCTGGTGATAAATGATATTTTTCTTTAAAAAGTAATCCAATTACCTGATCTCCAAGCAAAACTCCTCCAATAGAAATAAATATAGCTGACCAAATCATTAATGAAGCCAATTGAACATATCTTTTAAATTGAAGTTCGTAATTATGGCGATTATTTATAATTCCTGGGAAAACAGCAGCACAAATGGCAACTGGAATAAAATAAGAAGCTTCACTCATTCTAACCGCAGCAGAATACTGACCCACAAAGTCTAAATCTCTTAGAAAACGCAGAATCAAAATTTCACCTGATTTTTGATATAACATCAGCACTAAGGAACTTAAAATTAAAGGATAAGAATGAAATAACAATTCTTTAGCTTCAACAAGTGAGAACCTCCATTTTGTAATATCCATTCCTTCTTTTTTGAAGAATCTTAATTGATTTATAACTGATAATCCTGCCTCAAAAACTGCCATTGCAGCAAACCAATATACATGGGCTGAAAAATAAATCAACGTTAACTTTACAACTGAAGAAACAAGCAAAGTTATTACCTGTCCAATTGCTGTATATTTTCCTTTAACCTGTGATTGGAAATAAAAGTCGATAACAGCAAAGGATTGCAAGGCAATAGATAAACTTACAATAAAAACAGTGATTGTTTTATCGGGTGTATCTCTTAAAAAAGAATAAGCAGTGGAACCTAAAACAACCAATAATGCACCACCCAAACGTATAAAAAAAGTTGTCCCTAAAATTTCATTTTTCTTGTCTTTTCGAGTAATTAACTCTCTAACAACAATACTATCTAAACCTAATGTAGAAAGAATTGTAAATATTGAAATAACACTGAGCGCATAATTAATTAAGCCATATTGTGCTGGACCCAAATACCTAGCAACTAAAACACCAACAAGAATTCCGGAAATGATTCTTGATGATTTTTCCAACAACATCCAAAGTGAATTGCTGAGGTAATTATTTTTTGGTTCGATTTCTGTACTCATTATTTGTTGAATTCATTCATGGTTGGAGCCAGTCCTCTGAACACAAAACTTTCACATGCTTTTAAGGAATGATCTATTAAAAGTGGTAATTCAGCTGCTTCATTTTCATTCCATTTTCCTAATACAAAGTCGATTTGTTTTCCTTTACTAAAATTGCTTCCTATACCAAATCTCAAACGAGGATAATCTTTAGTAAGCAAACATTCCTGTATATTTTTCAAACCATTATGACCAGCATCGGAGCCGGAAGGTCGGATTCTTACTTTTCCAAAATCGATTGCCAAATCATCAACTAAAACTAAAATTTGAGAGGCTGTAAGTTTTAGTTCCTGCATCCAATAACGTACTGCTTTTCCGCTTAAATTCATAAAAGTAGTAGGTTTAATAACTACAACCTGACGACCTTTGACAGAAAATTCAGCAAAATCGGCATGACGACCTGGTTGAAAGGAAGCAGCATATTTTGCAGCCAAAGCCTCTGCAATATCAAAACCAATATTATGTCGGGTATGTGCATATTCAGAGCCCATATTTCCCAATCCAACAATTAAATACTTCACAATTGAATTAAACGAGTTTTTGCAAAATTAGGTTATCAAAGCTGAAAAATACTGAATTTATTAAGCAATTAGCACCGATATAAAACAAAAAACCCCGCAAAAGCGAGGTTTTTCGAAATCTTATAAAAGATATTATTTCTTTTTCTTTCCGCCTTCTTCAGCTTTAGCAGCTTCTTGAGCAGCACGAGTTGTTTTAACAGAAACAATTGGATTGTTTGGAGAATCTAATAATAATAAATCACCAGCTACAACATCAGCAACTTTTAATGATTTTCCAATTTCTAAAGTTTCTACGTTTAATTCAATAGCATCAGGCAATTGATCAGCCATTGCGCGAACACGTAATTTTTTAGTTTTAACGATTAATTTACCACCCTGACGCACACCAATTGAATTTCCTACTAAACGCACAGGAACAGCAACTTCTACTGGTTTTCCTTCAGTAATTTCCTGGAAATCAGCATGCATAATTGAATCATTCACTGGGTGAAATTGCATGTCTTTTAAGAAAGCATAGTAAATCTTTCCTTCAACATCTAATTTTACTTTGTAAGTGTTTGGAGTATAAACCAATAATTTAAAGTCTGGTTCATAAACAGAGAATTGAACGTTATCAGTTCCTCCGTACAAAACGCAAGGTACTCTACCTTCGTTTCTTAATTCTTTGGTCGACACTTTGCCTAAAGAGGCGCGAGAGTTTCCAAATAAAGCGATAGTTTTCATATATATTTTTAATTTTCGGTTTACTCAAAAATCACCCTGATGGTTAAATCAGGATTATTTCCCATCAACTATAGATTCTGCTAATTATTTATTCGAGATATCGAACAAAGAACTAATAGAACCATGCTCAGTAATATTGTGAATAGCATCTGCAAATAATTTTGCAACTGACAACACTTTAATTTTAGAGCTTTGACGTGCTAGAGGAATTGTATCACAAACAACCAATTCATCTATTACACTACTTTCAAGAACTTCATAAGCCTTACCACTTAATACAGGATGTGTACACATTGCTCTAACACTAACGGCGCCTTTGTCTTTCAACAATTGAGCAGCTTTTGCCAAAGTATTTCCTGTATCAATGATATCATCTACCATCATCACATGTTTACCGCTAACATCTCCAATTAAGTTCATGGAAGCGATTTCATTTGCACGACGTCTTTCTTTGTCAACAATAACCATATCACAACCTAAAGCCTTGGCATAAATTCTAGCGCGAGCCGAAGAACCCATATCAGGAGAGGCAATGATAACATTATGGTCTAAATTTAACTCCCTCATATAAGGAAGGAAAATGATAGAAGGATCGAGGTGATCAACTGGTATTTCAAAGAAACCTTGGATTTGCGGTGCGTGTAAATCCATGGTAATAACTCTGCTGGCACCAACAACTGTTAGCATATCAGCAATAACTTTTGATCCAATAGAAACACGAGGTTTGTCTTTTCTATCTTGGCGAGCCATTCCATAATATGGAATAACTGCTGTGATATAATGAGCTGAAGCACGTTTTGCGGCATCAATCATTAACAAAAGTTCCATCAAATTATCTGAATTAGAAAAAGTTGATTGTACCAAAAATACATCACAACCTCTCACCGACTCATTAAAATTTGGCTGAAACTCACCATCAGCAAATCTACTGATGGTACAATCGCCTAGTTCAACTCCATAAGATTCTGCAATCTTTTCAGATAGATAACGGGAATTTGTTCCCGTAAAAATTTTGACTTGGTTACGTACCACCATTATATTAAAAATTATGCAAGCCTACCCTGAAGAAGACTTGCATGAGTTATTTGTTGACCGACCAGGTCTCGAACCTGGACTCTTCTGAACCAAAATCAGACGTGTTGCCAATTACACCATCGGTCAATTCGGGGAGTGCAAAAGTAGAAATTTTTAGAAAATAGTAAAGACCTTTTTTAAAAAAAATTCATTTTTCTTGAAAATACTGTCTTTTATGCCGCAATATTAAGGGGTTACGATGTGAATATGTGAAGAGTTCAAAAGAATTCTGCCGAAATATTGTCAGATTTTCGCTAAATGACAGATGTATTTTGTGTAGCATTAATATTTCCAAGGAGCTCATATCGCTTCCGGACCTATGCTATGCAATATGCTAAAGCTTTGTTGGAAATGAATAAAATGGTCTGGATTTATAGTCCAGACTGGATTTTAGTTAATGAATTTCTTCTTAGAAATTTTCCTCACAAAGCAGGATTTTTCAGATGTTTCCCAGCTGAAGGCAATGAAAATCAAGGAGAAAGCTTAGGAATTGCCAGTGGAAGTTTACATTGGTACAACTTAAGTAGGCGTTTAAAACAAACCGAGAAAATGCTGGAAACCAAAATAGATTTGGTTTTCTTTTGTCCGGTAGATGAATGGATATCACCTGCTTCTGGAAAAACTTTGATGGACAATTTGTTTCCATATAATTGGAGTGGACTATTTCTGAATACTGCTCACCTCTATTCTGAAAAAATAAAATTAAACGCTGATCCTTCAAAAGGCGATCCCGATTATTTGTTTTTATCTGAAAATTGTGTCGGAGCTGCAATTTTAGATAGATTTAAAAGTCAGGAATTAAAAGGCCGTATTTATAAAAAGGTTCTAGTAATGCCGGATATTACCGATTGGACAATCAACCAGGATGGCAGTAAACTAGCAGGACAGATTAAAGCAATGGCAGGAAATAGAATAGTTATAGGTACTATTTTATTGGAAAATGAAGAAGCATCCGGATTTTTTGAAATGGCAGCCAATGCTTCGAGTGAAAAATACTTTTTTGTTTGTGCAGGAGAAATGGAAGCCGCTGCAAGAAATAAAGTAAGTCGCAGTGCCCTACAAAAATTAATTATAGAAAAACACGAAAATAACTTCATCAGCCCAATGAAACTTGATGATAGTCAGCACCTTAACAGTATTATTCAAAGTTTTGACATTTGTTATTTAAACGAATCAAGAAATTTTCTGCCTCCGAACTTACTTACCAAAGCCGCTTATTTTCACAAACCAGTAATCGGACATAAAAACCAATTAGAGGGAAAATTAGTAGAAATATTTAAAACTGGCTTAGCTGTAGGCCCTTATTTACAGGATAATTTAAACGCCTTAGAAGTTCTAAGCAAACAAATTCCACAGAATATAAGTGGCATGGAAAACTATGCTAAACTGCAAGACATTGATAATCTGAAAGAATCATTGGAGCAACTGATGTGGTTTTAGGGAATTGTTAAAAAATTGGGGGGAATTATGGTTTTTTATTTTTTTCCTTATTTTCGAAGGCTTCAACTGAAAAATCTACCTAAATGAAAAAAATCACTTTCCTCATTTCCTTATTAATATTAACCTTTATATCTAAATCGAATCCATCAATAAAATTTCAGAATTCACGAATTTTTAGTTCAGGAAGTAATAGTCAAGGATTAGCAGTTGGTGATTTAAATGGCGACAACAAACCGGATTTAGTAGTTTCTAACGTTGGCTTAGGAACAATCAAAATTCTTTTGGACACTGGAAATGGAATTGAATATGGCACTCCAATTACACTTTCAACATTAAGTTCCACTGCTGTTGTTTATCTAGGAGACTTAAACAATGATTCAAAACTAGACATCTTAGTTTGTTATTCTAATAGTTCAAATTTTTCAATTTTTAGAAATCAATACACAACAGGCATTTTCTCTTCAAGTTCATTTGCAACTCGACAAGACATAGCTGTTCCATCTGTTTCTTCAACAAATACAGGGGCAATTGAAGATATAAATGGAGATGGCCTTCAGGATATTTTGATTGCAAGTTATAATTCAAATAACTTAAGTATATTTAGAAATATCACTACTGTTGTAACTGCTATTACTTTTCAAAATGTAACATCAACATCATTAGGAGTTGGGGCTGGCCCTGCAGGTGTTAATTGTTTTGATTTTGATGGTGATGGTAAGAAAGATATTGCTGTAAATAATTATTCAGGAAATTCAGTTTCAGTTTATAAAAATAATTCAACAACAAGTACATTTTCGATTTCACTTGCTCAAAATATTTATGTTCCGGGAAATCCGCTTAATTCATGTTTAGCTGATATCGACTCAGATGGAAAATTCGACATAATTACATCAAATTACAGTGGATTAAATATTTCGATTTTTAGAAATACTAGTACGGGAAGTACCATCAGTTTTGCTTCAGGTTTCTTTTTATCAGTCGGTACTTCAAATCTTCAAGGAGTTATTGCTACAGACTTAAATTATGATGGAAAACCTGAATTAATTGTAAATTCAATTCAAAATAGTTCAGTAATAATATTTGAAAACAAGGCAGTCCCAGGAGTGATAAATTCATCAAGTTTCTTACCAGCATATTCTCGATCAACAGGAACAACTCCTATTGAAGTAAGAAGTGGAGATTTTGATGGTGATGGAAAAACAGACATTGCTATGTCAAATTATACCTCCGGAAATGTTCATGTTTATAAAAACCAAAGCATTCAAGGTGGTGCTTATATTCAAAGTGATTCATTAATTGCCACAAAAGAGGGTAATAGAATCAAACTCCAGGTAAAAAAAGGAAGTGGTGCTAAAAGAATGTTCATTGCCAAGTTAGATTCAGCAGTCAATATTTTACCAACTGATACAATTATATATAGTTCTGATTCAAATTTTGGAAGTGGTTTTCAATTAGGAAATGGAAACTTTATTATTTCAATAGATACAGGAAATACAGCCTATATGTATAATATTATTTTAGGTAAAACATATCATTTTGCATGCCTTGAATTTGTTGGAACAGGAAACTTAACAAATTATAATACTATAAATCCAACAAGAACTTCTCTATATAATATTAATTACTACTATTCAAAATCAAGTGGTGTCTTAAACAATTTAAGTAGCTGGGGTTCTTTGCCAGATGGCTCAGGGCCATCTCCATCTAGTTTTAATGATTCATTTGCATATTTCACTGTAAGAAATAATCCAACACCAACAATTAATGGTAACCTTAGTATCTCAGGAAATTATACAGGGTTAATTTTTGGTGACGCGTTAACAAGTTTTAATTTATTAATACCGGCTAACTTTACAATTTATGCTGATTCAATGTCGTTCAGGAGACAATTTGTTACAACTATTCAAGGAAATCTTTTTTACAACAAAGCTGTATTCGACACTTTAACTACTATGCAATATGTGAGTTCATCACAACAAACCATTCCCGGAGGGTCGATGTTCAATTTAGTAGTTACAGGAGGTCAGAAAAATTTATCAAATAACTTAAATGTCCGCAATTCACTTTCTTTAATTGGTATTTTAAACACATCAATTTACACATTAAGTATCGGGACATCTATAAATCAAATAGGCACCTTAAATCGAACAAATGGTTTTATAGTTGGGAAATTGCTCCGTTGGTTTAATACTACAAACACATCCGTTAATGGCTTGTTTCCTCTTGGTACAAGCTCATACAGGCCATTAAACATTGAATTTACTACACAACCGAGTTCGGGAGGCACATTATTAAGTAGTTTTGAAAGTGTAAACCCTGGCAATTCTGGTTTACCATTGTTTGATTTCAGTTCAGGATTTGCAACTTTAAATAAAACTGCACCTAATGGTTATTGGAAATTAACTCCAGGAAATGGTTTAAATGGTGGTACTCATAATTTAACAATAACAGCGGATGGGTTTTGGGGAATTACAAATGTTCCAGATATCAGAATAGTAAAAAGAAATCCAAATGGTATCTGGACTTTAGAAGGAACAGCAGGAACTAATTTTGGAAGCTCAACAACTCCAATTTTGAGCAGAACCGGTTTAACAAGTTATGGAGAATACGCGATTGCAGGCGATTCTGTTACTGACCCATTACCAATGACATGGCTACAAAGTTCAATAAGTTTAAATGATAACCAAGTAATTATAAATTGGAAAACAAGCAATGAAATAAATGTAAGTCATTATGAAATAGAAGAAAGTATTGATGGAAAAGAGTTTTTTAGTCTTGGAACTGTCAAAGCTTTTAACAATTTGATCATTAACAATTATTCGTTTAATTTACCAGAAATAAATTTTGAAAAATATTACAGAATAAGGAGCGTTGATTTCGATGGAAGTTACTCATTCAGTAAATTAATGAAGTTAAATGAATCAACTGAAAAACAAATAAAAATATATCCAAACCCTGCTAAATCAATAATTACAATCCAAACACAAGAAATTATAAATAGATATTCAATAATCTCATCAGATGGAAAACTCATCACAAATAGCAATGTTTTAAATCAAATTGACGTTTCTACTTTTGAGACTGGATTATATTACCTAATTCTAGAACTACAAAACGGACAAACAATTAACACAAAATTTAATAAATTCTAAACCTATGAGAAACATTTTAAAAAAATCAGCAACTTTACTTATTGTTACAATCCTAACTGCAGGTCTCTTTTCTTCTTGTAAAAAAGATGAAGAAACAACTACAACAACTTATAATGTTGAAGGATTATGGACAGGAACATACAATGTAAAAGGTGATGCTGGAATTGGAAATCAACCATTTGTCTTAACCGTTAAAAAAGATGGTTCAGTTTTGGTTGAAACAAAATTCTTTGCAGAATACCAAGTAGCAAAAGGAACATGGACACTAACTGGTGACCAATTTACTTGCACATACAATTATATTTATGGAGCAGGCGCCAGCACTAATACAATTCAATCAGCTACAGCTACTTTTAGTAAAAGTGCTGGAACCTTAACTAATGCTACCTGGGTAAATGTAAATCCAGCAACAGGCCAAAATGGAGCCTTAGTTTTAACAAAAGTGAATTAATAAATAGCCTGATTGTTAATTTATAAAAAACCTGAATTTCATAAAAGGGAATTCAGGTTTTTTTATGTTCTACTACATTCACTTTTTCATTGTAGTTTAAAAGTATGTTATTTGAAAAAATAATGAGCTACAGAATTAATCCATTTCAGCAAATAAATGAGAAAGCTATATTGCTTTTGGCCTATCTTCCAGGAAGGTTTTATAAATTTATTCCTAGTTACTTAAGAGAACAAAATAGGATTCTAAATGCATCATTATCAAACTCATATGAAATTAATTCTGATAATAATGCATATATTATTTCAAAAAATGGCATTTCTTATCGAATTCGAAAAAAATCAACTGACTTTTTAGTATTTGAACAAGTCATTTTAAACCAAGAGTATAAACCATTCCTTAAATTGATAAAAAAATACAGTCAAAACAAAGGGCTTAATTTGGTTGACGCAGGCTCAAATGTTGGTTTTGCTTCCTTATATTTAAATGAACATCTCAATATAAACAGAATAGTTTCAATTGAACCTTCTAAAGAAAATATTAAAAACCTGAAAGAGAATTTTCATTCAAATTCTATTACTAATATTCATATTTATGAAACGGGTTTATGGGAAAAGAAAACCCGTTTAAAACTAGATACGAATTTTAGAGATGGCAGAGAATGGTCATTAAGATTAATTGAAACCAATGAAAATGACCCCGATGGTTTTGATTGCATTTCGATTGAAAATATCTTCAATGATGAAAAAATTGAAATAATTGATATCCTAAAAATTGATATTGAAGGTGGTGAAAAGGAAGTTTTTAAAGCATTTGAAAAAGACAATTCCATTCTATCAAAGATTAAATTCATTGCAATAGAAATTCATGATGAAGTTGCTGACAGAGCAAAAATTAATACCCAATTAATAAATGCAGGCTTTGAAATTGAAACCGTTGGAGAAACAACAATTGGGGTAAATAAAAATCTAGTTTTATGAGAGAAGTAAACGCTGAACGATTATATAGTTATCAGATAAAAAAACATTTCTACTACTATTTGGAACATGTTTTTATTATTGAATCATTAATTGATGCAATAAATAAATATGCAAAGGGCAAGGTTTTAGATATTGGATGCGGAAACAAACCATACCTGGAATTATTTAAAGGTAAAATAGAATCTTACATCGGCTGCGATATAATCCAATCATCCGGTAATTGTGTAGATGTTTTATGTCCAGCACAAGAAATTCCTTTAGAAAGTTTGTCGTTTGATACTGTGTTTTCTACTCAAACTATTGAACATGTTGGCGATTTTCAAGGTATGGTTGATGAGGCTTTTAGACTTCTTAAACCTGGTGGACATTTTATAGTTTCTGGTCCAATGTACTGGCCTCTTCATGAAGAACCATACGACTATTTCAGGTTTACAAAACATGGTTTTAGGTTAAGTTTAGAAAAGGCAGGATTTGAAATTTCAGAAATTAATCCAAATGGCGGCAAATGGGCATTATTAGGTCAAACTTTATTATTGACATTACCCAAATGGATGACCTTCCCAAAGATAACCCGCACCTTGCATAACCTGTTTTATGAATGGTTAGATAGGAAATTTTTTGATCCTATTAACACCATGAACTATGTTGTTATTGCTAAAAAATCTGTTTAATGAATCCCAGAATATCTGTAATCATACCTTGTTATAATCATGGAAAATACATCCGTGAAGCCTTGGCAGGTTTGAAAAAACTACCTGAGGGTTTATGTGAAATTATTATTGTAAACGATGGTTCAACAGATACTTATACAATTGAAACACTTGAAAAACTAAAAGAAGAAAACTATAGAATTATTCATCAAGTAAACCAAGGCTTAGGTAAAACCAGAAACAATGGAATAAAACTTGCTCAGGGTGAATATATTCTTCCTTTGGATTCTGATAACAGAATCAATCCTGAATACATTACAGAAGCTATTCGAATTTTAGATAGAAATGCAGGATTTTCGGTAGTTTACTGCAATCCTAATTATTTTGGTGATAAAAAAGGAACCACAGAACTTCCCAATTTTAACTTACAACAAATGATGATTGGGAATTACATAGATGCTTGTGCAATTTACCGAAAATCGGCCTGGGAAGAAGTGGGTGGTTATGATGAAAACATGCCCTTTATGGGCGTTGAAGACTGGGAATTTTGGCTACATCTTTCTTTTAAGGGACACAAATTTTATCATATAAATAAAGCACTTTACGACTATAGAGTTGCAGCAGTATCGATGATAAAAAAAGATACCGCACCAAATTTTCAAGAGCTAAAAAAATACATCGAACAAAAGCATTCAACATTCTTAAAATATGATGCCATAGGTAATTATGTTTCAGAAAGATTTGCAGCAGCTCCGTTTATGTTTGTAGTTAAACTGCTGATTAAAACCTATTTTCCAAAAAAATACAAGGAATTGGTTGAGGCCAAAAAAATCAATAGAATTTAATGAATACTCCTGTTTTACTTATACTATTTAATAGAGCTGATACGGCATTACAGGTATTGGAAAGAATAAAACTTGCAGGAGTAAAAAAACTGTATTTGTTTTCAGATGGACCCAGGTTGAATAAAGTTGGTGAATCGGAAACACTAAAAAAAGTACAATCAGAAATTCTAAATTCAATAAACTGGGATTGTGAAATAAAAACAAAATTTGAAGAAGAAAACAAAGGCCCGAGATATGCAATAGGTAATGGTATCAATTGGTTTTTTGAAAATGAAGAAAATGGAATCATTTTCGAACACGACTGTCTACCAAACCTCAGCTTTTTTAGTTTTTGCGAAGAATTATTAGCTAAATATGCAAATGATGAAAGAATCATGCATATATCGGGGAATAATTTTCAGTTTGGACAAAAAAGAGGTGATGGAGATTATTACTTTTCAAGACTCAATCATATTTGGGGATTTGCTACATGGAGAAGAGCCTGGAAAAATTATGATGTTGAAATGAAAGACTATCCATATTTTAAAAAAGTAGAAGGATTTCAGTCTTTATTCAGCAAAAAAAGAATGCAAAAAATTTGGGAAGGCATTCTAGATAAAACTTTTCAAAAGCAATTAGAAACTTGGGATTACCAATGGACTTTTACCCTTTGGAAAAATAATGCATTAGCAATTTTACCCAATGAGAATTTGGTAAGTAATATTGGTTTTGATTCAAGTGCCTTAAATACAACCAATCCAAATCACAGATTAGCGGCAATGCAAACATCTGAAATAAAGCAAATTAAACATCCAAGTTTAGTAATTCCCGATACAAATGCAGATGATTTTAGTATGCTTGAGGTTTTTAACCCAACAATCGGCAAATTTGCATGGCAACAGTTAAAAAGAAAATTAAATAAGTAGTGAAAGATTTTATTAAAAATATAAGTGGATTAAAGAAAACCGGCCAATATGTAAGGGAGGAATTAGAGAAAATTAAAATTCTTTCAGCACAACCAATGGTTCAAAGAATCCTTGATTTAAAAGAACCAGTTTCGGATTTAAGAAGGGTTGAATTTTCTGCATTTTCACAATGGGGAGATGATGGAATTATTCAATACTTAATTCACCTTTTAGATATTAAAGAACAAAGTTTCATAGAATTTGGAGTAGGTAATTATTTAGAAGCAAATACTCGTTTTCTTTTGATGAATAATAATTGGAGAGGCCTGATTTTAGATGGTTCTCAAGCCAATATGGACTTTGTAATAAACGATAGTATTAGTTGGAAATATGATTTAAAAGCAATTCCGTTGTTTGTCACCAAATCAAACATCAACCAGGCAATAAAAAATGCCGGTTTTGAAGGAGAGCTTGGTATCTTGCATATTGATATTGATGGTAACGACTACTGGATTTGGGATTGTATTGACGTTGTAAATCCACAAATAGTGATAATGGAATACAACAGTGTTTTTGGAAACAAAGGTGCCATTAGTGTTCCCTATGCTGATGATTTTTATGTTAGTTATGCCCACTTTAGCAATTTATTCTTTGGTGCATCACTTAAAGCTATGTGTCATTTAGCAGATAAAAAAGGCTATAGTTTTGTTGGAAGTAATACAAATGGCAACAATGCATATTTTGTACGAAACGATAAAATGGGAACTTTGAGCAAATTAAATCCTGATGAAACTTATGTACAATGTAATTTCAGGCAAAATAGAGATGAATCAGGTAAACTTACATTTACATCCGACAGAGAAGCTATTTTCAAAGCAAAAGACAAAGAAGTAGTTGATGTGATTACCGGAGAAAAGGCTCCCCTATCTAATTATTTATAAGCATGATAGCACAAATTGTTTTCGATTCACTACTTGCTTCAAGAGGGAAATGGGCTAGTAAAATTCTTTGTATAATCCGAATGATATTGGTAAAAATATCTGACCCGATTATAATCTGGAATTACAATGGAATAAAAGTAAAAATGAATTTGAGTCATGATTTAGCTTTTAATATTAAAAACTATCCTACCTATAACAAGAATTTAGGTTTAGTAGCTGAAATAATTTCAAAGAAATATCCATCATTAAACATCATTGATGTGGGTGCAAATGTTGGTGATTCTGTTGCGATAATTCAGGATAAAATCAAAGCAAACTTTTTGTGCATTGAAGGAAATCCTAAGTTTATTCCTCTTTTAAAAGAAAATCAAAAAAATCTAAAAAACATTCAAATTGAACAATGTTTTGTTGGAGAAGAAACCAGTAAAGTAAAACCTGTAAATAATCTAGGCACTGCATTCTTAGAGCAAGATGAGAATGGTATTGAAGTCAAAAC
>JAIYDG010000667.1 GCA_027487625.1 Bacteroidota bacterium | reverse complement strand
TTCCCCTTTACAATGAATTAAAAAAATCAAACCGTTTAAACATCAAAGAGTCTTTTTTTCTTTTCTAAAATATGGAAATATCTACCATTGGAAAACTGGAAATTCAATTGAAGCCAAAAAGGTGATTTTCTTTGGAGGAATTGCAAACACAAAGAGTGTAGAAACTTATTTGTCGAGTAAATTTAAGGAAGTAGTTATTCGAAAATATCCTGATCACCATAATTATTCATTTAAAGATTTAGTGAATTTACAAGATGAATTGAATTTTGATAAAACAGGGAATTCAATTTTACTAACTACAGAAAAAGATTTGAGTAAATTAAATCTTCCAATGTATGCGGAGCTTTTAGAAAATACACCTATTTATATTTTACCTGTTGAAGTGGAATTTCATAAAAATTCGGGAAAAAGCTTCGACGAAATCGTATTTAATTATGTTGCAAAAAATGAATGAGGCTTATGAATACCTCAAACCTTACTTAGAAAATACACCTGAAACAGGTATTATACTTGGCACAGGACTTGGAGCATTGGTAAACGAAATTGAAATCAGACATTCAATTGAATATCCACTTATCCCCCACTTTCCGGTAAGTACTGTTGAAAGTCATAAAGGCCGATTAATTCTAGGCAGCTTAGCAGGAAAAGAAGTGGTAGTGATGCAAGGACGATTTCATTATTATGAAGGTTATTCAGCAAAGGAATTAACCTTTCCTATTAGAGTAATGAAACTAATGGGAATTAAAATATTGTTCATTAGTAATGCAAGTGGAGGTTTGAACCCAAATTATGAAATAAGTGATTTAATGGTATTGGATGACCACATTAACTTATTACCTGACCATCCTTTAAGAGGGAAAAATGAGGATAGCCTTGGACCAAGATTTCCTGATATGAGTGATGCTTATGATGAGGATTTAATAAAACTGGCTTTTAAAGTTGCAGAAAAACTAAATATCAAACTTCAAAAGGGTGTTTATGCAGCAGTACAAGGACCAACTTTGGAAACAAAAGCAGAGTATAAATACATCAGAACAATTGGCGCAGATGCAGTTGGAATGAGCACTGTTCCTGAAAATATTGTTGCCCGACACATGGGAATTCCTGTATTTGCAATTTCAGTGATTACAGATTTAGGAGTTGAGAATAGCATCAAACAAGTGAGTTTACAAGATGTATTAAACGCCGCTGGTATTGCAGAACCAAGAATGACTAGATTAATAAAAGAAATGGTAAAGGAGCTGTAGTTGATACGAATTAAAGGTACCTTTCCGAATATTAATCAGTAGAAATAGAAGTGGATTTGATCCAACATTTTTAATTCTTGACTTTAATAATAAAGGAAAACTGAAAAAGATTAAAGTTGAAACAATTTAGACCCGAATTAAAAACTCAATCAAAAAAAAGAATATTGCCAATGAGTGAAATTTGTAGCCGATAACAAAATATTTACGTAATGGAGAGGTTCAGAGTAAGCTCAAAGCATTATATTCGTTTTAGGTTTGGCTATGAGGGACAATTAGGTGTTTAAAAAGTTTTATCACTGCGCAAACACAATAGTTAGTAGCAAGGCCAAAAAACATGCCTTGATATAAAACACTGACCAATAAAATCTGATACGTATGAAGGAATTTAATTTTAATAATGATGTATTTGACTTTTGGCCAATCTTCAAAACAATAAGCAATTATTACCCAATTGGCATTTCTTTAGATGAAAATTCTTTGTACAATAGATTTCCTGGTAGTATAGAACGTGTTGACCTTATTCATGAAAATATTCATGACAACAATAACTTTAAAACTAAATGGAAAACGTTTGAGAAGCATGTGAAGATTAATTTGAAGAAAAAAGTTGTAGGTGCCACATACGGTCTTGCACCAAGTTTCAGTAGTGAAATTATATTATCCCAAATGAATGAAAGTGGTGTTTTATATTCTAAAGAATTACATTTTACAGTTAGTCTCTTAGGACCGTATTACACTATCTACGGGCTTGATTCAACTGCTGTGCAACTTAGGATTAGTGACAACATTGACCTTCCATACGGCAGCTACATGACACACAATGCTATAACAGTTTCTCCATTTGCAGAATTTAAAGTTCTGTTTACAAAGTTGAAAGAATTGATTAAGGAAAGATTTCCTGAATACAAATTTGTTCCTTTCGAAATATTGCAGATGAGTATTCATGGATTAAAAGTTGACCATTGTAGAAAAGAAAATTGTAGAATATTTAATGCACTTTTCAATGATAATGTTGATTTGGACGGAATTGAATGGCGTTGCAGAGGTGACCGCTTTTATGGCTTTAATGAATGGAAAATCTGAAAAGGCCCAGCTACTAACAGCACCTACAATAAATTGGCAGTTTTATGTTACGCAGAAACATTTGTGGTTCAAGGAAACTTGGTTCCTCGTAACTATATTCGTGAAGATTGGCGACAACTTCTAGCTGATGCCAATAGTTATAGGACATTTTAAAGACGAAAATGAAACATCCCATTTACATATTGACCTTTGTGTTGGGACTTAGTAGTTGTAACAATTAACAACTTAAATGCATATGGCACAAATTTTGGTTCATGTAGGAGATTTTATTCAAAAAATCAAATCACTAATAGCGAGCTTTACGTTTTTATCAAAAGATGTATTGCATGTTTATGGAGGTGCTTTATTCTTTATGCTATGGTTTGTCATACTAAAACGAGAACAACAGTATTTATGTTTGTTACTTATCTGCGTAGCCGCCGTGATTAACGAAATTTTCGATATTTCATACTATGCAAGTAAAACTAATAGAATTGATTGGGTAGAAAGTATCTCTGATATATTCAATACCGTTTTTGCACCATTTGCTTTATTTTTATTCTTGAAATTTGAAAATAAAACAAAGCCTAACAAAAAATAAACATCATTAAAACGACTGTTTATTTAGAAGGTGATGCGGTAATTAAAATGAGACAGACAATTATAGGTTTAATTTTAGTTATGATTCCAAATTGAAGTATTGTATATACATCTTATACACAAAATGGAAATCAAATAGTTTAAAACCGATGCAATTTTGTTTAGGTGAATTTATTGAACTTTAACAAAATGCATTCGGTATAATTTTGAAGTATTTAAAATCTGACCGGTTTATGTCTTTTTCAGAAGGCCTTGAATAAAATTCTATGTTCCATCAAAAAAAAATGATGAGTAAAATTATTTCACTCATCATTTTTTGTATTCTAGTTTTATTTAAAATTATTCAAACCTTAAATGTTTAACAGATTCACCAGAATCTCTTAATTCAATAAGTGCATCCACACCAATTTCAAGGTGTTTTTTAACAAATTTTTCTGTTACGCTTTTATCACTTTTTGATGTTTTAACACCTTCAGGTGTCATTGGATTATCGCTTACTAAAAGCAATGCTCCTTTTGGGATTTCATTCACAAAACCTACAATAAATATGGTTGCTGTTTCCATATCAATTCCCATGGCACGCGTTTTTCTTAAGTACGATTTAAACTCCTCATCATGCTCCCAAACTCTTCTGTTGGTTGTATAAACTGTGCCTGTCCAGTAGTCCATATCATGCGCAACAATTGCAGCAGAAACTGCCTTTTGCATACGAAATGATGGTAAAGCTGGAATCTCTTGCATGATATAATCGTTGCTAGTTCCTTCACCTCTAATTGCCGCAATTGGAAGAATTAAATCACCTAGTTTGGTATTCTTTTTTAAGCCACCACATTTACCCAAAAACAAAGCAGCTTTGGGATGAACTGCTGATAATAAATCCATACAAGTTGCAGCCATTGCACTACCCATACCAAAGTTTATGATGGTTATGTTTTCGGCCGTTGCTGTTTGCATAGGTTTATCTTTACCCATAATTTCAACACCAAATTTTGTAGCAAACATTTCTACATAATTGATGAAATTGGTGAGTAAAATATACTCACCAAATCCATCTAATTCTCTACCTGTATAACGGGGTAACCAATCTTTTACGATTTCTTCTTTTGTTTTCATTTTAATTAATTCTATACAAGAATAAGAATTTTATTCCTCTAAATCGCGGGCATCTCTTTTCATAGAAAACATACCACTCATTAAATCTTTAAATTCAATTCCTCTTGCAAGATTATGTCTGCTTAACTGACTATACTCAGATAATCCATACAATACCAATTCTTTAAACAACATCAATTCAATATTATTTAAACCCGGAAATTTAGCTTGTACCAATTCATTTAATCCTTCAACTTTATTTAAAGAATCTTCATAAGCTTTTAATGAATCATTGAAATTTAATTTGGTATCATAACCATCGTTAAACCAATTTAAAAGTACTTCATAAGGATTGGCTTTCTTTGATTTTTTAGCTTTTTCAGGATCATTAAAATAATTAAGGAAAATAGTTCTAATTGCCTTACCAATTAAGGTCATTGCTACATTTCCAGCACCTTCTAATTCACCTTCATAAACCAATTCTACTTTACCTGTAATACTAGGAACAGCACCGAAAATATCTGATAAACGAGCAATTGTAGTTTTTTCTTTGTTGATTAAAATTCTCCTTTCAGCAGCACTATATAAGTTCTCTAAAGCAGAGATTGTCAACCTTGCACTCACCCCACTTTTTTGATCAACCAACTCGCTATTTCTTGCTTCCATTGCAATTTGCTCAATCAGGTCTAAAATCAATTCAGGAACTACAATACTTTCTCTTTGTTCCTTGGTGATATGTGCTTCTTGAATTGTAATTCTTTTTGCAATCTCAATTGATTTTGGATAATGAGTGATAATCTGACTATCAATCCTATCTTTCAAAGGAGTTACGATACTTCCTCTATTGGTATAATCTTCAGGATTGGCTGTAAATACAAATTGTACATCTAAAGGTAATCTCAATTTGAAACCTCTGATTTGCATATCACCTTCCTGCAAAATATTAAACAATGAAACCTGAATTCTTGCTTGTAAATCGGGTAACTCGTTAATTACAAAAATGCATCTGTGACTTCTCGGAATCAAACCAAAATGTATTACACGTTCATCATTATAATGTAATTTTAAAGATGCTGCTTTTATAGGATCAACATCACCAATTAAATCAGAAATACTTACATCAGGTGTTGCTAATTTCTCGGTGTATCTATCAGCCCTATGCATCCACGAAATTGGAGTTTTATCGCCCTTTTCTTCAATTAAATCAATAGCATATCTTGACAAAGGCATCAAAGGATCATCATTGATTTCAGAACCTTCAACAACTGGAATATATTCATCTAAAAGATTTAACATTAACCTTGCTATACGCGTTTTTGCTTGTCCACGTAATCCCAGCAAAATCATATTGTGTCTTGATAAAATTGCTGTTTCCAATTGCGGAATTACAGTATCTTCATAACCTTCAATTCCTGTAAAAGGATTTTCGCCACTTTTAAGAAATGAGATTAAATTTTTACGCATTTCTTCTTTAACGCTTATAGCTACGTAGCCACTCTTTTTTAATTCACCAAGAGTTTTAATTTTCAATAAACTATTCATTCTATTTTACTTTCTTTCTTTTATTTTTCTCGAAATCTTCAAAAATATAATCACCCAAACCATTTAAACTACTATAGTATGCCTTACCATTATTTACTTCTGTGAATTCTCTCACGAATTTTTGCAGATAAGGATCACTTGCAATCATAAATGTAGTGATAGGAATATTTAATCTTCTGGCTTGAGCAGCCATGGTTAATGTTTTATTGATGATTTTTCTATCTAAACCAAAACTATTTTGGTAATACCCAGCACCTTCTTTTAAACAAGTTGGTTTTCCATCGGTAATCATAAAAATCTGCTTATTGGTATTCCTTCTTTTTCTTAGAATATCCATAGCAAGTTCTAGTCCTGCATAGGTATTTGTATGATATGGACCCACCTGTAAATAAGGTAAATCCTTCACTTCAATTGGCCAAGCATCATTTCCAAATACAATAATATCAAGTGTATCTTTCGGATATTTTGTTTTGATTAATTCTGCCAAAGCCATTGCCACTTTTTTGGCTGGAGTGATTCTGTCTTCTCCATATAAAATCATACTGTGTGAAATATCAATCATCAGCACAGTAGAAGTTTGAGCTTTAAAATCACGTTCTCTAATTTCTAAATCATTTTCGGTTAGATTAAAACTATCTAATCCATGATTCACCTGAGCATTTCTTAAACTTGCTGTCAAGTCGATTTGATCTGACATATCCCCAAAAACAAATGCACGTGTATCTGAGTTCATTTCATCACCTTGACCAGTATGTTTGGTTCGGTGATTTCCACCAGGACTTTTCTTCAGTTTCCCAAAAATTTCTTCTAAACTTTTTTTTCTGATGGTTTGATTTGTTTTGGAAGTTGGAGAAAAATCTCCATTTACAGGATTTTCTTCCAAGTAACCTTTATTTTTTAAATCATTGATAAAATCGCCCATACCATACGACTCTTTCGTTATATGATGCTCTCTATCAATCTGATTCATCCAATCTAATGCTTCTGCAACATCACCATTTGTGTATTGAAGTAATTGCAAAAACAAGTTCAGCAATTGTTGAAATGGCTGATCCTGATTATCTTCAGGAAAATACTTACTAAATAGATGTCCAATCATTTACTTTTGCTTTAAATAAAAAGTGAAATTACGATTATGAATATGAAGATATTACTAAATGAAAAAGGTTTTACAAAACAAAACAAAGTTTTTACACTAATTCTTGCTGCCCTATTTATTTTATTAATCAACCACACAGAACTAAAGGCGCAATCAAGCAAAAATGTTTTCATTGCTTTTTACAACCAGGAAAATTTATTCGATACCATTGATACTGAAAAGAAAATAGATGAGGAATATTTACCAAACGCCAAATTAGCTTGGAATACTCAAAAGTATCAAAACAAATTGAAGAACATGTCGAAAGTAATACTAGCAATGAATGAAGGCAATGGACCTGATTTTTTAGGAATGTGTGAAGTTGAATC
This sequence comes from Bacteroidota bacterium, assembly GCA_027487625.1. Classification (GTDB taxonomy): domain Bacteria; phylum Bacteroidota; class Bacteroidia; order UKL13-3; family UKL13-3; genus CAISCU01. Next base: position 4,406 of record JAIYDG010000667.1, on the reverse strand, counting down.
GGAAATAGCTTTGGCTGATTTATGCAAGGAATTGAACATTTCTGGTAAAAACTACAAATACGTATTTTATGAAGGACCAGATGAAAGAGGAATTGACAATGCATTTATTTACAAAGCTGAGTTAACCAAATCGGTTAAAGGACATGCATTTATGATTTCTCCTGAGTTTTTAGGCGGAGATAAAACCAGAAACATTTTGATGGCTGATGTGAAGTTAAACAATGGAAGCAGAATTGTTTTTTTAGTGAACCATTTTCCAAGCAGAAGAGAAGGTCAATCTGAATCTGAATACAAACGTATTGCTGTTGCAGGCAGATTAAAAGCTATTACAGATAGTCTAGTTTTAAAAGATAAAAAAGTTAATACCGTTCTTTTGGGCGATTTTAATGACCATCCAAACGATAAAAGTATGGCAGAGGTTTTAGAAGGAAAATCGGCCATGAGTGAAGTAAGTGATGAAAGACAATTTTATAATACCATGTGGTTATTTCATCAACAAGGTTTAGGAAGTCATAAATACAAAGGAGAATGGGGTGTTTTAGACCAAATTTTACTTAACAAAAACCTTTTGGATGGCAAAGGAAAATTGAAATACAAAAAAGGTAGTGCTGGTATTTTTAAAGAAGAATTTATGTTAGAAACAGAAGAGAAATACAAAGGCAATCCAAAAAGAACTTTTGCAGGAAATAAGTATTTAAATGGATTTAGCGATCATCTTCCTGTTTATATTCAACTTGAAATATTGAATTAAATTGAGTTCAATTGGCATCATTAAAGAAACTGGAGATGGCTCTGCCACTATTTATCTTCCAGATTTAGATGAAACTTATCACTCAATACATGGTGCGCTGCAAGAAAGCAATCATGTTTTTATAAAAGAAGGTTTAGATTTTGTTTTAGCTGAATCAAAACAAGAATTAATTCGTGTTTTTGAAGTAGGATTTGGAACAGGATTAAATGCTGTTTTGTTCTCTGAAATGGCTCATATACTTCAACAAAAAATCTACTTTGAGAGTATTGAAAAATATCCGATAGATATAAACTTGATAAACCAACTTAAACCCTTTCAAAAAGTAGATTCAAATTTTAGTTTTGTACATGAAATAGCTTGGGAAGAAAAAAAATCCATCAATAGTTATTTTGATTTAAAAAAAATAAAAGCTGATTTATTAGAATATAATTTTAGTAATGAAGCTTATTTTGATTTAATTCTGATGGATGCCTTTGCACCTGATAAACAAGCTGAAATGTGGAGTTTAGAAATATTTTCTAAATTATTTCAATCATTAAAACCTGGTGGAATTTTGGTTACCTATTCAGCTAAAGGTGATGTAAAAAGAGCCATGAGAGAAAGTGGATTTGTTGTTAAACGAATTGATGGTCCGCCAGGTAAAAAACACATGTTGAGGGCTCAAAAACCAAACAATGAAACAATTTGATTATTTAATTATTGGTCAAGGAATAGCTGGTACTGTTCTTGCTTTTCAACTTCAACAAAGTGGAAAATCTGTATGCATCATTAACAAACAACAAAAGTTTCATTCGAGTTCGGTAGCTGCTGGAATGTATAATCCTGTTTCTGGAAAACGGATGGTTTTGGCTTGGAAATGGAAAGAAATGCTGGAAAGTGGAAGAAACTGGTATGGACAAATGGAAGATTTTTTCTCTAAAAAATTCTTAACTGAAATTCCAACCTACCAATGTTTTGCCAGCATCAAAGAACAAAATGATTTTTCAATAAAGGCTGAAGATTCTTTGTTCATGGAACATTTAAATGCATCACCAGAAAAAGTAAATGGCTTTAAAGATGAATTTGGTGCATTTGAAATACTTACGACTGGCTGGTTACAAACACAAGAACTGCTTCCGGCTCTTAGAAAAAACTGGATAGAACAAGGGAATTTGATTGAAGAGGAATTTGATTTTACATCACTTAAAATAACAGATGAGGGATTTACTTATAAAGAAATAAATGCCCATAAAATTGTGTTTTGCGAAGGATTTGAAATCAGCAAAAACCCATACTTTTCATTTGTACCAATGGTTACTGCAAAAGGTGATGTTTTTAAGCTAAAATGTGAACATATCCCCCAAAACAGAATCTGGAAAAAGGGCTTGTATTTAGTACCTCAAGGCAATTCAATTTTCAAAGCAGGTTCAACTTATAGATGGGGAAAAACCAATCCTGAACCCGATGAAGAAGGCAAAATTGAACTCAAAGAAAAATTAGATGCTTTATTAAATTGCGAATACGAAATTTTGGAACATTTATCAGGAATAAGGCCTGCAAGCAAAGACAGATTTCCTGTTTTAGGTGAACATAAATCAAACAAGAATATGTTTGTATTCAATGGTTTAGGCACGAAAGGAATTATGTGGGCACCTTATATGGCTGAACAATTAATTGGCTTGATGGAAAATCAAATTGAAATCGAAAAAAGCATTTCAGTAAAACGTTTTGAAAAGTATTTGGAAGCTTAGAATTAACAATTTCTTAAAATTCGCTTAGAAATTTAAAATGCAATTCTTATATTGCTTTTATGGATTGGCTAATTGAACCCCTGAAATTAGAGTTAAAATATACTTGGAAGATTTCCAGAAACAGTAGTGACTTCAAACAAAATTTTGTCATTGTTTGTACCGATGGTAAATATGAAGGACTAGGAGAAATTGCGCCCAATATCCGATATGGAGAAAGCTCCGAAAAAATTCTACATGCATTCCAAAGTATTAAAGATTTTTTAAAAACCGTTTCTCATATTCCACATCAAGAATTCGAGCTCAAACTACGTTTATTAGAAATACCAAATTCACTCAAATTCGGAATTGAATCTGCTTATGTGATGTATTTATCACGCCAAAGTAAAAAGAGTATTCCTGAGTTTTTAGGACTTCCAATTAAAAAACAAATTAGTACTTGTTATACTTTGCCAATTATGCCCATTGCAGAACTGAAAGTTTTTTATGAAGAGTATGAATTGGAACGTTTTCAATATTTAAAGGTGAAAGTAAATGCAGAGAATGCCTTAGAAAACATTTTAAAAATAAGGGAATTCAGTAAACAAGCGTTGATGATTGATGGCAATGAAGCTTGGCAAAATCCAGATGAAGTAATTGAATTTTCTAAAGCCATAGAAAACTTAAATATCGAATTCATAGAACAGCCAATTGCATCATCAAATTCTGATGCCTATAAATATTTAAAACCAAGAATTAACTTGCCTTTAATGGCCGATGAAAGTGCAATTGATTATCCCGATTTTGATGAATTGGAAACTCAATTTCATGGTATCAATATAAAATTGATGAAAGCCGGTTCGTTTTATAATGGAATCAGATTGATTAAAGAAGGCAAAAAACGAAACATGAAAACCATGATTGGTTGCATGGTTGAAAGTACTTTAGGCATTTCGTCAGCATTTTATCTGGCAGCAATAACAGATTATGCCGATTTAGATGGATGTTTAATTGTAGCCAATGAAAACTTCAATTACTTAAAAGAAACTAAAGGAAATTTTGAATTAAACTAGACACGAAATTTCTTCAATTAAATCTGAAGCAAGAGCAACTCTCCTACCCTTTTCTTTCAAACTATCAGCACATTTTCCATGTAAATTTACAGCATACTTTGCAGCTAAGATTGGATTAAATCCTTGAGCTAAAAAAGATGTAATCATTCCACATAAAACATCACCACTGCCAGCAGTTGATAACAGTGAATTTCCTGTGGTATTAAAACAGACTGAATAATCGGAATTAATGATTCTTGTATAAGCTCCTTTTAAAACAATTACTACTTGATGTTTATGTGCAAACTGAATTGCTTTATTCAATAAATCGTATGAATTTGCTGCATGTCCCACCAATCTTTCCATTTCCTTTGGATGTGGAGTTAAAACTGCATGTTTTGGAAAAGTAAAAGCTGAATTTTCATGAATTAATTCAGCACAAAGATTCAATGCATCTGCATCTATTACAATAGGAATTTCAACCTTTTTAAGCAGTTGAATCAGTGCTTTTTTTGCAATATCAGATTTACCTAAACCGGGACCAATTCCGATAGCTGAAAATTTGGCTAAATCGGGTAAAGTTGAGAATACATTTGAATCTTCATCAGCATGAAACATGGCCTCCGGTAAACTTATTTGAAGGATGTGGTTTAAACTAAATGGAGCATGAATAGTTAACAATCCCAAACCCGAACGAAGAGCAGCTTTTCCTGATAAAACTGCAGCTCCTGCCATTCCATATGAGCCTGCAATTAAACAAGCATGACCATAAGTTCCTTTATGAGAAAATTTGTTTTGCAAACGAATGGATTCAGGAAAAGAATTTGAATTTTGATAGCTTAAGGGTGGTTCAGTTTTGCCTTCAGATTCTTCTAATAAACCAATCGGAATAAGTTT
>JAIYDG010000161.1 GCA_027487625.1 Bacteroidota bacterium | reverse complement strand
GTTCTCATTGTTCTCATTGTTCTCATTGTTCTCATTGTTCTCATTGTTCTCATTGTTCTCATTGTTCTCATTGTTCTCATTGTTCTTATTGTTCTTATTGTTCTTATTGTTCTTATTATCGTGCACGTAGTGGATGGTGTGAATGAGATTTAAGTGAGGGATATATGACAATTTGGGTGATTCATCTATTACTGGGGCTTTGTTGATTTCTTTCGCAACCAAAGTGTTTTTTCTGTTTCTTTTTCTCCGATATTTTGTGAGTGTGTTATCGATTTACTTCTTTAATTTTTAATGTCGAAATGTAGGATTCAATCACAGGTTTGAGAAGTGAAAACGGGACAATGAGTGATGTATTCCACGATTCCGTTGAATTTGAAGAAGTTGGTTCACCTGTTTCGAAAAGGTTCCGGATTGAACAGGATTTTGTCGTCGATGATTTTGATGAAGGTATGGTCCATTAACTAAATATAAACAAATAAATGACCAACACATAAAATAATTCCAGATTATATTTAATTATTTTTAGTAATGATGATTATTATTTTGTAAATTCTTCTGGTAAACTCATGTGCTGTGATTACTCTTTATTATTATGTGCTGGCTTTGACGCGAGTGGGCCAAATGTCCATCTGTTAATGATTTTTCAACAAAGCTCCGTGTGGCTATGAGATTCAAGGCCTCGTAAAATCACCAACAAGAAAAAATCCGTCCGAGGATGAAGGAGAAACTGAGGGTGCAAGTAGTTCGTCATGGATTGTGGGTGCAGGAGGGATGTTAAAAGTAGAAGAATCTATTCGAGAGCTTCGAGAGCAACAATTGCGTTCTACTCAATTGGTCTGTTTGAAGATGTATTTTTAAGAAATGAAATTGATTTTTTCGAGCTTTCCTTAAAAATTTATTTTATTGAAATAATCAAGCCATTTAAAAAAATACCAGATCATGGAGATGGCACGAACAGCGTCTCAAATCGCGTTTCTGAAGCAAGGGAAAAGTATGGCCGAGGGTGTTTGTGCTTCTTCATTGAGGCAGGATGAGTTTGGGATATTTCAAAAACAATCACTGATACTTCAAGATAAAATGAAGAAAAGATATGAGAGACAAAAGGTACAGTCGTGTTTCCTTTCACAGATCCCTGAGTTCATGCCAGAAAATGCCGGTTGTATGGTTGCAATATTTCATCAGGACAATAAATAATTAATTCCAGATTTTTTTGTGAATGATAGGCCGAGCAAGATAAGTTTGGGCAAATTTTGTCAGAAATTGTAGAAGAGTACAACTCTGACTCTACATCCATCCGCAATCTACACGATGCCTATTGCACAAACATCACAATATTGAAGGTGAACCATGATGGAGATTGATCTTCCTACCGTTAAATTGAATAACTGATTGTAAGAATTGATTAAACAGAGCGAAGATGGTTTTGGGTCACATAAATTGGATTCATGTCAGAATATGGAGGAATTGATATATTCGCATCAGAGCAGAGTTGGAAAGCAAATAGTTCAGGTGAGTTGGCACTTTTCAACTCAGAATTTTTGTTGGGACATAATTTTTGACATAGTAACCATATTTTCTAGCTCGAGCGCTCCTTGGAAATTATTCTTGCTTCTGCCGATGATCTTGTAGAAGCTGAAAACTTGAAGCTTTTGCTCTTCGCAAGGCTCGACACCATGAATGCATATGCAGCAGATTGGGCTTTGTTTTCAGGAAGAGATGTCAAAGAAATTCCACCGTGCGCATTTTTTTCAAACTAAACTCAGTATTTATCATTCAAAAGCTGTTTTGTCAAATTCTATCATGGAGATGGCTAAGTAGTCAAACATTAGGCCATTTTCCTTGAGAATAATCGAGCAGCCGATCTCTTTTGTCCTTCCGCCTCATGACCGACAAAAGAAACCAGTTTTAGAAGGGTAAATTTTCGGTATTGAACTGTCTTTTCCGTGTCGAATTATTTCGGGGCTAATGCAAGGGAATATAGGCCCTTCAAGTTGCAATTTTTCGGTGGACCTTCCCAAAATTACGAAATAATGGGAGAGGGCGTCTCTGCTGTTGTTCTCTATGAAGAGAAAGTAGGATATTGATATGAACAGGGTCCCTATTCCATTTTTCCTGATCTACTCTGTTTGAATAAAGTGTTTCTTGTATTGTATGGCAAAAAATGATAATGGGATTGATATCACGTGATGCCCCTGTTTTAGGGACACACCGATTTTATACCCGTCGATGTGGTCAGTGCGACAGAGCCCCTTGTGGGTTCTTCAGAGGTAACTGTTTTTTTTAGCGTAACTTGATGATATCTGTCTTGTGATCTTGAGGGCTGAACACAACTAAAATAGTGCCCGTGGCTGGTTTCCATCTTTCCAAGATTGCGGGTGGATCTAATGGGTAAAGTTCCTTTCTGCACGGCACAACCGAATGCCAATGTCTGATTTCTTCTCTTTTGATCAGGCAAGAAACAGTTTTGCGTCATGTTTTATGTGACTGTAAAGCGCTTCTATGGTCCAACTATGACGGAATTTGAGGTATAAGTATAATTAAAATGATATTCAAGGCATATATTGGATTATTGATAGAAAAACTATTTGCCACACC
>JAIYDG010000364.1 GCA_027487625.1 Bacteroidota bacterium | reverse complement strand
TTGTCAATTGTCAGCAATGGATTTAGCTGAATTTGTCAAAGTAAACCAAGGACTTGTTAAAATCAAAGAAAGATTTAGCACTGACGGATTCCAACGTTTTATCATGCATTTTTATAAAACGTTTGAAAGGAATGATTTGCATGAAGATACAAAAAAGCAATTGGCTAATTGTCATCATAAGTTCACTGAAGAATTTAGACTTTACAAAGTAAAAACAAAGGTCAACGACAAAAACCAATTGGAGTACAGAACGTATTTTGATTGGGATACCGGAGCTTTGGGCTTAAGTTATGACGTAATAACTCAACATGGAGCCCACAAAACTAACGAATATTGTTTTTTTGCTTCTAAATTTGACAATGTTGTGGTGTCACATCGCCTTGTACCCCCAGAAGTGCCAGCTAAACTTGAAGATTTAATTCCAAAAGAGGAAGAAATTGACACCAATTGTTTGGCTACTGCACCTGGCAAAAAATACCCGGAACCAGAAAAAAAATCTGAAAGACCAATTGATGCTTTTCACGAAAAATTACTTGGAATGTCTGAATCTTTTCGCAATGAAGCTTACCACGAAGTTTTAGCTTATGCAGTTGACATTTTGTCATGCAATTCATTTCAGTTTTACCCCGGAATAGTTCACTATTTGTTTTACGTATGGGGAATGCTATCTGTGACACTGGCCAAACTAAGATTTGACCCAATCTATGCTTTTTCTTGCATTTACACAATGAAAAAATACGTTCGATTTTACTCTGACGAAATTGATGCCTTGTTTTATCAGCAACAAGTCTACGCAACTTTGGGAATGTACTCGGAAGAAAACCAGATTTTTAATCAATTATTTCCCATGATTGCTAAAATTTCAGATTTTTACAATCAAATTGTTAAAATTCATTTTACAGCCCAACTTCAAAACATTGAGAATCATCTTTTTCAAATCAAATGTTTAAACCAAGATGATGAATCAAAATGGAACTTGGAATGTCTGACCAAAAAACACAAACTTATCAAAAAAGTCAAACAAAAAATCCTCAAACTGCAACAATTTTTCTATTTACAATGTAGTCAAATTTCAGACTTTAAAATGCAAAACCAACTCATCAACATTGAAATACTGGAATTGTACAAAATTGCAGTTGAATGTTTGGAAACTAGATCAATGACTCAAAAACGTTATCGCATCGAGCAAGTAGCCATGAAATTGGATCGATCTCGTCACCACTTGGATTTTTTCACTTCAATGTATTCTCAACATCAAAATTATGATTTGCAAGATTATTTGAGATCCCTCAAAAAGTATCTGAGAAAACTGGAACAAACAACTCATCTCTACGATCCAGAAATTTATGCAGATACTTTGTTTTCTCATTTTTTGATGTTGTCAATCTTTACTTTGGATTTTTACTATGTTACAGAATTTTTTGAAAATGCTTTGGCAATCTACGAACAAACCGGAAATGAAAGAAAAAATCACATGATTTATTATCGAAGAAAAAAGAGTGATTACGAACCTCCTGTTGTGGACACATCGGTCTACACCAATTGCAACATTTTGTGGATTGTAAAATCGGCCAAAAATATAAAAGAAAAAATTAGACTTGGAATTGTTTCAGTCAACAATTTTGATACGTTGTGGTAACTTGTTTTATTCATCTTGTCTTTGTTTCTTTTGCACAGATGGATTCATTTACCATGATGCCCAATCGAAATTCTCCTCTTGTTCATGAAATCGGATCTGACGCCAAAAACCCCGGCATTCAAGCAATTATTTTTATTGAAAAACCTTCTCGCGTATTTACAAATAATGCAGTAGATGGTAATTCGGTTTACCTCATCAACACTGAAATTGGTGAATTCTTTAAACCGTTTCACCTGGTAGAAGACAGGGCCGTGGTGTTGACCATTGACATTTATCTCAATTTTCTCAAATTTATACGTGACTTGTGGCCGGACATTGAAAAAAACATGACAGTCAAAATTAACAAAATGAAAAAATTTAACGTTCCCATCATTTTGGAACCCAACATTCACTTTTACTGTCACGGCTGGTGCATGTTTCAACAATACTTTGACGATGCTTTTCTTCAAGTCAGAAAAGAAAGTGACAATCCAAAAAACGATTGCATGGTTTTGCAACGTTATCACAATAACACTACCAAATCGGCCAAGCTCAGCATTGAGGTGATTCAAAAAATGGCCAAAAATCTCGACAAACTTGTAACAGTTTTGGAAACTGCTGGATATAAAAGGCCTGAAGAACAGTTGTCCATGCCTCAGTTGTAAAATGGACTTTGAAGAAAACACTTGGCTTAAATCATTTTACACACCATTTTTCAACAATTCAGTAAATATTATTAGTTCTGCTACTTCATCTGGAAAGACATATTTTTTGTGCAAAGTTTTGGAAAAAAGAGACATTTGTTTTCCACATTTAGTTTCTAGAGCAGTGGTGGTGTTGTGTAATCCACTTGTCGACGGAAGTGTATATAAAAATCTCGAAACTGACAATTTTCAAGTTGAAACAGTGTATCTTGATTCTTTTTCTATCGATTTATTAAACGAAAGAGACATTTTAATCTTTGAAGATATTGGTATTGTTACCAAAGAAATAACTGAATGTATTAATGTATTTACCCATCACCTTAATTTGACCAGTTTGTTTTTAGTGTGTCAATCAATTTTATCTTCTGAAGATTTCAAGTTATTGCTTAATTTAAGCCATCGCATATTTATTTATTTATCCGGAGCTGCTGGTATTAAACTTTTCAATTACATTAAAAAATATTTTTTTGCTTCTCCTGATTTAAAAGAATATTTAAAAGTTATTCTTGCAAACGCAGAAAAATCAAAAAGCATTGTACTTTTTGAACTAAACGAATCAGCAAGTAAAAATAAACCCAAGTATTTGGCAATTGCTGGAATTGAAAACTTTTTAAGCGATATTATGAAACCTCCTGGTACAATTGTGTATCCTCAAATTAATCAAGAAATTGAATTTGAAGATGTTTTTGGAGATAACACAACAGAAGTTGAAGACATTGATCCAAAAACATTACCAGTAGGAAGTTATCTTCTTGTACCAGCAGCCAACGTAAAAAAGAAATCTAAACAAAGTACAGAAAATGATAAAAATGATTGTCAAAAAGATTGGGATAATTTAAATTACATTGTAACTGAGGAAATTAATTCTGCATTAAAGTTTAAGCAACGCCAACCGGCAACTCAAATTCTCAAATCCATGTTAAACAACAAAAAATTTTGCTTTACCAAAAATGGTTCTACAGTTTTTCTACACGATAATCCCAAAACAGCAGTGCCCATTTTGGATTTTTTAAATACTGCAACACGCATGTCTGGGCCTAATGAAATTTCTGACCCAAGATATGTTTTGTTTACTAAAATTCTTTTGCATTCTCGTACTCCGACCATGTATTTTAAAAATAAAAGCTTGCTATTTGGAAAAAAACCAAAAATGGTCATGTCCCATCATGTAAAAAAATCTAAATTAATGTATTAAATGTATTGATGTATTACTATGTTTAAATAATAAAATCCTTAAAGTAAATTTTTTAGTATTTAATCCTATGTTTTTTTAATTATCAATTAGTTTTGTTTTATTCTTTGTACAGGAAAGATGGACGAAAATCAGCAACCAATTAACTTGAGCGATTTGGAACTCTTGAAAAACAAATTGCTTACTAAAAAAGAACTGCTAGAGGAAAAATTTATTCATCAATTTATGAATGAATTTGAAGACGAAGAGGAAAATTTGCCCGGAACATCGGCCGATTTAGGCCAACAACAGAGTTTTGAAAAGGCTCAATCAAAATTGAGCAAATGTTCTCTGTTTTTGGCCCAAAGATTTAAACCTGTCGTAAAAGACATGATTGCTCAAAAGCAAAGTGAGCAACTTACTAGCAAATATGGAATTATTAAAGCAAAACCAACAAACATGGTTGATATGGCCCAAAATTATCATAAATGTTTTAACGCATTTTTGAATGCTGTAGATGATGTTAGTTTTCGAGCTAGAGACCAACAACTTTTAAAAAACATTGACATCCGGGACAAATTTACTCTAGTGTTTTTTTCAATGAACACAACTCAACGTCAAGTTGCCGACAACATGCCTCAATTAATTGTGGCTGGAGAAACCTCCACAGGTAAATACTAATAATTTACTGATTACACAATTATTTTGAATAACTTAATTTTTAGATCCATTTGGCGGGGGCATGAATTATTGATTTATTTATGTTAAATAATATTTTGAGCCTCTAAATTAGAGGCCTTACAAAAACAACGCTTTACTTGACGTTGTGTCGATCCAGACGAAATGTAACGAGAGTAAATTATTGGACAAAATTATACAGCTTAGGTAAAACATTAAAAAATATTATACCGATAATTTGAATTAAAGTCTTTTTACAAACATTTTTACTTAACATTTTGATTGTACGTATTTAGCATTGTTAGTTTGAGTTATTGCAATCTTTATTAATGTACTGTTTAATAAATAAATATTTCTGCTTTAAAAAATGCAAATTACTTTTAGAAAGTGATTTATCATGCCATCTAACAGCTCAGGCTTTAATCTGCAGACTTCAAATTTCAATTATAGAGGGTGCAATTTTGCAGATTGCAAATTTTTTTATCTCTCTCTTTCTTTTTTCTATTGTTAATTTTCAAAACTAATTTAGAAATCAAAACAAGAAATGCATTGTTCACTAGATGGAATTAACGGCAAAGTTGTTTTTAATCCAATCAAATAACTTAATTTAAAATGTAACACTATAATAACATTTTAAAAACAATTACTATTAAATGTTTAAAATAACATTATTATTTTAGATATAAACTTTATTTTGCTTAACTATAAATGTTTTCTTTAGATCGTATAATCAATTTTCAATAATTGTAATTTTAACTTATCAAACTTTTATTATAATATAAAATTACAAAGGAATCTTCAAGATTTTGAAGGAGATAGAAGCTTTTTTTTAAAGCTCTCAAATTATGAGAGTTATAACACATTATCAATAATCAATATTTATAAAACTGTTTGTTATTTTTTAGGAAAATCTTGTTTGTTTGAATCTCCGATGCAAGAAGTTAGCTTGAACTTGACTGGAGATTCTGGAGTTGGAAGATTTAATCTTAATGCAAAATCTACTATTCTTTTGCATGACTGTGACATTAACCGTCTAATTGTCGGAAAAGACGTGGACAAACTAAAATGCATTGCTAGGGGAGAACCAATTCAAGCTAAAGTTTACGCAACTACCGTAACTATTCCTCCAACTTTTCTTTTCATTACCTCAAATCAAAAAACTCTTGATCACAAATTTGATACACCACCTCGAAACAAACGCACTTTTGACACAATGTGCAGGTCTGATTTGCAACCTACCAAAAAAATTAAACTTTCAGACATTAATGCAGTTCAAAACAGATACATTGAATGCTACGTACGCGAAAGGCCTAATATGCCAGCCGGAGCTTTACCTAAATGCGGAAACTTTACCAGACAACATTTAATTGTTGGATTATTCTCCCAAGTAATTGACATTTTGTACAAGTACACAAAAGATGACTTTCAAAGTGACTACGGATACCTGTATCCAATTTCTGGATTGTCAAAACATCTTTGCCTAATGCCTATAGACCAACAACCCAAACTAAAAATCAAAATTTTTTATCTCATGGACAAATATGAATTTTCACCTGACCAAATTAAAATATGCGTTGAAAATATGCATGTGGTTCAAATCAAAATCAAAAAAGAATTGGTGGAACCAAAAGAAGAACAAAAACCAGAAATTGTCGAATAAAAAAAGGTTTATTTATTATTTTTATGTAATCAAACGTTTTAAAAATATATTTACAAGTAAAATTACATACAGTTTTGCTTTTACTAACAATTTATTTAATAATTAAAGTTAAATAGTTATAATTAAGTTACATTAATTTTGAAAAATTTAGATTAAGATTTTTATCATTTTTTTTTCTTTAAACAATCATCGACAAATTTTTGCAGATTTTCAATGTCGATGTCATGCAGAATAACTCCTCCTTTGCAAGGCTTTGGATTGGGATCATTATCGTAATAAGCAAAAAGCTTAAGCCAATGGTAAACTTCTTTTTGATATGAATTTACAACATAACGAATATCCCAATGCTTAACATGGTTAAGCAAAGCATTGTAAATTTCTCCATCTTGATTTTTTCCAGATTCAATTTCAGCTTCTTCCTTTTCTGCAACAACTTTACCAATTTTCAATTGATTGATCAATTCACGAATTCCAGCTGGTTTCAAAATAATGGGTTTTTCATCAGGATTATTTCGGTGAGAATAGAAATAAAACGTATTTCTTCGAAATTCAATTCTAGCATTGTAGTCTTCAATTTCCGACAGAGAAAAAACGGCAACTTCCTTCTTTGAAACCATTTTAAAAACTGATCAAAATTAGAAAAATTTTATTGCTTTTATACTTTTTTTTACTGTCAAAAACGTTTTAACCTAAATTATTTTAAGAATACATTTTTTTCTTTTGTAGGTATAAAACCAAATGTTTTTAAACTTTTGTGTCAGTATAATCATGAATGTTCATGCTGGAAGACATGTACTTAAAGTGGATTGTACAAGTATAACTATTGAACAAAGTGAAAATCAAGACGAAGAACAATTGATGATATTTTATAACGTAAATATACCAGAAGCAATTGTAAATAATAACATTGAAAGAAGAACAGTGTTTGAACGAGTGAAAAATTTGTTAATTAATGATTTTAGAGGATCAAATGTTGTGTATCAAATTTGTGCTAGTTATTATCTAAAACACATAGACACTGACGAAAAAATAGTGTGGAGTGGCAGTTTTTTTGCCAAAAATAACAATCCTTCTCGGCTGTTAAATTTTCAAGTGTTTGACTCAGCCCAATTTGTAGACATTTGTTTTGTTGCTACTGAAAATGTCGACGAAAAACTTAGAAACAACAATTTTGACACAAAGTGGCAATATGACAGACTCATTTCAGTCATTGTCAACATTCAAGCACAAGTGCTTGGAAATCACTACGTCGTCAGAAAAAGAAACTTGCGACTTAATGCCAGACGCCACATTACCTTTCCTTTGCCGTGATGCTTTTAAATTATTGCCAGATGGTCTAACTTTACTTAAAAATATGTACAACCCAGAAAAAATTGCAAACAAAACTTTTCTTAAATTTTTAGAATACTACGCAGCTGAATTAATGGACGTTAAACATTTAATGAAATTTCAATTTGTAGTCATTCAAAAACAAAAAAAATGGCACAATGTCTTGTGGTTTGATGGACGCCACTTTATAGATACTGACAAAAATCTTCCTCTTCTTTGTTGGATTCTTGACACTAATGGAAATTTATTAGAACAAAAAAATAATTTAAGAGAACTTCCAAAATTAGACAATCAAATTTACAGAAATCGTTTGCCAGAAAAACCTTTGTGGCAATTGTTAAATTTACCCCAAGAAGAACCTAATCCTACAAATTATGAAGAAACAATAGAATTTGTTAAAAAACACCAAAAGGAAAATTTAGTAAGCATTTATTTTTGTTATCAACCAAAAACTGGTTGTTTTGGTGAAAAGTGGATAGATACAGACGTAGGTTTTGAAAAAATAATTATTGATGTTTTTACCAAAAAAGATTTTTCAATTGGATTTCGTGAAACAAATCCACCCAAACAAACTAAACGAAAAAACCCGGAAATAAAAAAAGAAGATATTGTTCCACAACCAATTCCAAGTGTCAGGCAGATAAATCGCACTGCAGCAGTAAGTGTTCGGTGTTCTGGACTTAATTTGGCTTTAAATTTGGGCTGCTTAACTTTAGAAGAATTTAAAATTTTGTCTCAAAAATTAAGTTTAACCGCAGCAAGTTTATGGGTTGAAGTAGACATTGACAACAAAGCTAGATACATTACTTATTTGGATTATCAAAAATCTATGCAATTAGAAATTAAGAATTTAGATTCTTGGAAAAAATTGTTTGATTTTGTATTTCAAAGAAGAGAAGTTTTGACAAAGCAAAAAGAATGTATTTTAACACCTTTGCTTCATAAACTAGAAAAGTTTCCACAAAATATTTATTCTCCCTACAAAACTTGCCACGTCAGTTTAAAAACTTGCATAAAATCAATGAAATTAATAGTTTTTTCTCAAAATGATGGATGCCTTCATGCAATTAAAAGTTTTTATGCTCATTATCTCAACAAGCACTCGGAAAAAAAATTTCAAAGCATTAGACTAAGCTCAGATATTAAAAACAATTTAAATATGTTAAAAACTTCAGAAATGACAATTTTTAACTTAAGAGCTTATTTAACTTCGGGTGTTGTTCCAGATGATGCGTTGCCACAACCCATAATTCAAAACTATATTATAGATTTAAAAAATCAAGCTAAGCAAGGAAATTTAAGCATGATTCAACATTGCAAGTTACGAGGAAAACATTTGGCTGCAGCTTTACTTAAAACTTGGGAAAATGTAGGCTTGGATTTTATTAAACTGTTTGATTTTGATATTTTTTCGTTACCATTTGTTCCTCTTTCTTCTTTAGCCCATCAAACTATTTGGAACAAATACACCAAACTTGGTGGAATATATTTTCACGGACTAGAAAAAACCAAAATGGCTTACGAAGATATTTTTCGCAAATACTCTCATGGAGGATTTTCTTATTCTTGCATTGATAAAATTGATGCCGGCGAAAAAATTCACGGAACTCACGGAAATGTAGCAGACACAATTATGGAATTTGATCTAGTTTCTAGTTATGGGCATTCTGCTTCAACCATGTCAACGCCAACCGGATTTTGTACCATGTATGAAAATGACGGAAACGGATATTTATTAAGATGCGATACTACCTCTAGACAATATTCGTTTGAATTTATGTCAGTGTTTTACACTTTGCATAAATTAAAACAGCAAAATGAAAATGTCGCTACAGTTTTTTCAAATTTTCATCAAAACAGTTATTTGACAATTGGTACGTACCCTATAGATTTGGTAACAATTAACAATAATGGAAAAATTAAGCTTTTTCAATTTGATGGACAATATGCACATGGTTGCCCCCAACAATGTTTGCCTCTTAAATCTTATGTGCAAGGAAAATGTAGATACCAACTTGAGCAAGATACAGAAAAACGTAATCAGTTTCTTATTAATTGGGCAAACAAAGTGAATATAGCAATGAACGATCCCAGTTTTGTTACTTTTGACATTATTTCTGATTGTCACCATCCAGAATATCAAATTTCCAAACTAAAAACGTTTTTTAAAACCCATTCTGAATTATCTAATCTTACAGAAAATTACATGACTGCCAATGTTATTAAAGAAGACCAAATTCAAAATTGTTCTTCATCTTTAACTTATATTGCTGTAATAGAAGGAGAAATGCCAAGTTCCAATTGTCTTAAACCTCTTTTTATGCAAGACGAAAAAAACATTTGGCTTCGAAAATCATCTACCGACGGTAAGCCAATTATTACAACTCAAGATTATCTAAATTGGATGGTAACTAAATTTGGATTTAAAGTTACTAAATACCACAATGTTTTTTTTTACAAAAAATCTAAAATACTTAATCAAATCTACACACAATTGTTGGAAGAAAGAAACGTATTATCAATTACTCCAGGACGAAAACAACTTATCAAAAATTTAATTAATTTTTCTGCCGGATATTACGGATTAAATAGTGCCAATCAAGTTACTTTAACTCATACACTTGTTGCTGGAATTAACAAAAATTTTAACATTTTTAAGCACTTTATTCAAGATATTGAAACAATTGACTACACTAATTATTGTGTTAAAACGTTTCAAAAATTATACAATCCAAACAAAAAGAGAAAAACATGTCAAACAGGTTTACCATTATTTATCAATATAGTAGAATCTGGAAAATTAAGACTTGCCCAAGTTTTGTGCCATTTTGATACTTGTTTAGATCCAGAAAGTTACCGTCACCTGTATTCTAATGTTGACAATATTGTGTGTGTGTTGTCTACTGAAAATATAGACCAAGCTGTTAAACCAGCTTTAAACAAAACGTTTTTAGATGAAAAGATAAATTATTTTTTTCCAAATAAAGCTGGTCATTTAAAAGAAGAATACAAAATAACTAGAATGCACAATTGGAAATTTGTATCTCCAAGATCTCACCATTACTCAATTATTACCAACAATGAAAATGTTAATGTTCACAAAAATTGTTCGTTAAAAGGACTTTCATCTGTACAATATTTCAATACCAATTGTGCTCTTTTGGCCCAACAAAAAATTAGTGTAGAACAAGAAAGACGTGTTAACAAGATTTTAGGCATGGAAACTAAAAAACAAATTTTTACCTTTAATTAATTTTTGTACTTTGTATGTCTTGTAATAAATATTTTTGTATATATATATAAAGATTTTTTGATTATGACTTTAGTTCTTTTCAACAGTCAACATGTCAACATCTAACATTGAATCTTTTAGAGACGGATACTTTATTAAAAAAAAAATAATGACTGTTGAGCAAAAACTGGATTTTATTTCAGACATGTTAAAATTCTTGGACAAAAAAAACGTTTCTACTGAAT
>JAIYDG010000685.1 GCA_027487625.1 Bacteroidota bacterium | reverse complement strand
TGGAGAAACAACTGCGTTTGGTCCATATAGTGCCACCGATTTATTAATTAACAAGGCTTCAGTGTAAGTTCCTGCATCAACGATAATCTCATCACCATTAGTTGAGGCAGTAATAGCTGCCTGAATGGTGGAGTAACAAGGAGTATTGCTACCCCATGTGCCAGTGGTGTTTACATAACGGGTAATCGCATTCGTTTTTGTTAGTGTTACTAAGATGAACAAAACGATTAAAGAAGCCACTTGCATGGATTTCTGAAGTCTTTTCGTTTTTGAATTTGTATAGATATTTTTCATATGATTTATTTACAATTTTTATAAACTAGTGGTTTTTTCTTTTTTGCAACTTCTCTTGCATTTAGATAAATCAGGTTTAATGTACTTAACAAATTTCTGAAGTATTTTTAATTAAAGGTTCGCTCTACTTTTCCACTTTTTGTGTCATAAGTCTGTTGCATGCCGCCAAAAACTACATTCACTTTTTCATAACGAGCAGGTACCTCTAAAGTTAAATCCACACTTTCTTTTACTTTTTGAAGCTTTGTAAATAAAACGGCTCCATCAGTTGATTCAACTCTTAGTACTGATACTCTAGCATCTCCTACTATAGGATTAGCTGTAAATTTTATGGTTCTGTTGGTATTCCATTTAAAATTTTCTGGAGCCTTCACTTCAGAAGTATTCTTTGCAATTACTTTTTCAGTGGTTTTGTTTTGTTCAAATTTTTCAACAAGGTCTTTTTTGCAACTTGGCAATAATATTACACTTGTAAAAATCAGGATTGATAGGTTACTTAAATTTTTCATTGTTGATTGGTTTATTATCTGATTTGCAATTGATAAGCCAAACTCAATAAATTTTTACATATAACTAATATTCAAATAGATATGTATTTCTGACACATGCAAAGTAATTCAAAAATGTCCCATAATGGGTCAATAATCTCATAATGAGCCAGAATTCCCGAAATGAACTAATTTGTAAGAGGTCTATAAAAATTACCAGCATTATTCAGCTGATTTCCAAACTTAAAATTGCAATTGCCAAGTAGTGCGTTAGTTACGCTAGCAAAATTGGGTGTTTTGGGTATCCCTGTTCGGAAGTTAGGAGAAGGCCTATACCTGAATCGATGCAAGCCCTTTTTTTATGCAATTTTCTAATCTTCTAAATCGTATTGTTTAATTTTTCTATACAAGGTTCTTTCTGAGATGCCAAGTTCTTGTGCAGCTTTTTTACGTTTTCCATGATGTTTTTTTAGTGATTTACTTATTAGCTCAATTTTTATTCAATGTAATGAATCAGAAAAGTTAAATGTTCTTGTTTTTTCAAATGATGAAGTTTTTATTTAAACCAAAACCTAGTATTGGATATGTAAAAATCAATGGTTTTTCAAAAGATAAATCAATAATTGTCTATCTTTTTAATACTATTGGAGAAATGTATATGGAAAATTGTGATGAATGAAAATGTTGACTTTAACAGTTTACAAGATGGTTTTTATATTTGTATTCTTGTTGATACCTCTACTAATTAGTTACTTTTAAAAACAAAATTAATTATCAAACATTAAATGAGGATACTTTGCATTCTTTTGTTTTTAGTGGCTTTTCCCTTTATTCATTATGGGCAAAAGAGTGCAATTACACTCATTGGAAGGAGTATTTATTCTAATATACCTGTTGTTAGTTTAACACGACTAAATATAGAAAAAGTTCTCTTTATTTATGATTCAAATATTGATTCCCTTGGGTATTGTGAAGTAGTAAATTGCATAAATGATAAGGGAATAGTTGAATGGGAAAGTATTATTAGCATCCCTGGAGAAGATTGCAAATTAGTTACAACAAAAGTTGATAAGGATAAGAATATTTATTTGCTGGTTCAATCAGAGTGGGTGCCTTTACCGCTTACGAGTTTTTTAGTTAAACTTGATTCATTAGGAAATTTATTGTGGAAAACCCCTGTAATAAATAAGAGAATTGCCAGCGACCGAGCTTATACAATAGATTGGGTTGATGATAAAATATTTGTTGCAGGGTTTTTTGAAAACTTTAGTATGAGTGATACATTTTGTGTGAGTTATGTTTCTACTATTTCAACAGCAGGCAAAAATCTTTCACTTAAAATGAATTATACATATCCATGGAGTAAAGGCCTATGGATTTCAAGATTGGACACTATTAAAAAGGAAATCAATTTAATTTCTTGGAGTAACAATATTATTAACTGGAGAATTAGCGTAATTGGTCTTTCAAAATTTAATTACCAAACAAATGAAATAGTAAATACTTATTTTATAGATAGTATCGATATTATTCCATTTCAGTATAGAAAGAACACAAATGATAGTATTCGGGTAATACAATATCTTATGCCTCTAAAAAATAAAAGAGGGGAATTGGTGTTTTTGGGACAAGTAGAAGATTTTACAACCAATGAAAGAGTAGACTTTATTAGGTTAATTGACTTAAATAATGGAAGTAAGATTTTATTGGAATCAATAAAATATCCTCTATCCTTAGTTAATTCAATAGGTGAGGATGTTTTTTTGTTTCAATTAGAAGAAAATTTTAAGATCAAATTTGTTTTAGCTGATAAAAATTTTCAAACAATAAGATTGTTCAATTCTTTTTATGAAGAAAAATTATTTAATGATTTTTTGAATGAACAAAAATTGGAGGGATTTCCAGGTTTATTATCGCCTGGTAATGTTTATTATGACAATTGCATTCAAATGCAATCCAAAGTATTTTTTGTATGCTTACCTGCATATAATGCCTCTACCCAAATGTGGTATCCGTTGTTATTGCGTTTAGATTCTGTTGGTAATATCATTCCGGTTTTTAAACAGTTAGCTACTTTAGATTATAAGATTTACCCCAATCCATTTACAGATAAAGTTTTTGTTGAAACTCCAAATGAAGGAGATTATGAATTAAGTTTTGTGAATGTTGTAGGACAAAGAATAATGGAATATAAACAGCAATTACCAGCAGAAGTTAACTTAGATAAGCTCCCAAAAGGTTTGTATATTTTGACAATTAAGCAAAATAACACACTTGTACATACACAAAGATTGCTTCATGAATAGTTTTCATACCAAACATTGCATTTTGAATATATCCTAAAAGTTTCAATCTCTAGGTAAATTGAAAACGAATTTAAAATGATGCAGGGATTTCTATAAAATTCTGCCTAAAACCTTGCATTAAGAATATTAAAACCTCATCCAATTGTTAGACAATAAATAAGTACTAATAAAGATTTTCAGCAAGTCTTAACTAGGGCCTGCTGAAAAAGACAGAAACAGGTCAGATTTTAGACGCTGCCAAAATAGATGTATAAATGATACTTCAATTTGGCAGCAACGACAAAGATGGCCTTGTTTCTGTCTTCAAGTAAATTGAAAACTAATTGCACTTGATACAAGGATTTTTAAGCAATTGTAAATAAAACCTTGCACTTGATTTATAAAAAACTAATTCAATTGATTGATAATTAGTGCTAGTTAAGATTTTCAGCAGGCCCTAACTACTAATCTTCTAAATCGTATTGTTTAATTTTTCTATACAAGGTTCTTTCTGAGATGCCAAGTTCTTGTGCAGCTTTTTTGCGCTTCCCATGATGTTTTTTTAGCGATTTACTTATTAGCTCAATTTCCTTTTGTTCTAATGATAATGATTCAGGTTCTGGATTCGATTCTGTTATATCAATATATTCATTTGAATGAACATGATTTGGATGTGTAATTTGAACTACAGGTTGTGTTACCGGTAAAGGTTGGGTATAATCTGGGGCATTATAAACTGGAGTTGTTATGCTTGAATGATTTACAGGTTGTTTAAAGATTTCCGTATTGTTTAAATTTCCTTGCATCATATCATAAACTACTGCTTTTAAATCGGAAAGATCTTTTCTTAAATCTAATAAAAATTTATACATGATATCTCTTTCACTCAATTGCATTTCAGCAGCTGAGTTTCCAATAATCATTGGCAATCCAGATTTTTCTGGAGGTAAAATCCTTTGTAATTCGCTGCCACTAACAATTTTGTCTTCATCTAAAACCGATAATTGTTCAGCAATATTTTTAAGTTGTCTAATATTACCAGGCCACCTAAAATTTACCATCATTTGTAAAGCATCGGGCTCCAAAACAACTGGTTTAGAACGATATTTTTCAGCAAAATCAGCAGAGAATTTTCTGAATAATAATCCAATATCTTCTCTTCTTTCTCTCAATGGCGGAACTTTAATTGGCACTGTCGAAAGTCTGTAATACAAATCTTCCCTAAATCTTCCAGTTTGTGAAAGGTCTAATAAATCTTTATTGGTTGCAGCAATAATTCTTACATCTGTTTTTTGCACTTTGCTAGAACCAACTTTCAAGAATTCGCCGCTTTCTAACATCCTTAATAACCTAGCTTGGGTTTCTAATGGAAGTTCACCTACTTCATCTAAAAAAATGGTTCCAGTATTTACAGTTTCAAAATAGCCTTTTCGTGTATCATGTGCGCCAGTGAAGGAACCTTTTTCATGTCCAAATAATTCTGAATCGATTGTTCCTTCTGGTATTGCACCGCAGTTAACGGCAATAAATGGACCATGTTTACGGTGACTCAATGCATGTATAATTTTCGAAAAGGCTTCTTTACCAACACCACTTTCACCGTTAATTAAAACGGTAATGTCGGTGCCAGAAACTTTAACTGCTGTTTCTAAAGCAATATTTAAAAGGGGAGAATTGCCTATAATTTCAAAGCGCTGTTTAATATCTTGAATATTCATTTTTATCTTCAATTAATCTTTTTTCTGTAACTACTTTAAATCCATATAGACTTGTAGCTACTGTAAATCTAAATTTGGGGTTTTCTGGAAAATTTTCAGGGTCTATATCTTCTACAAATAATGTTCTAGCTTCTGGGAACTCGTCTAAAAAGTTATCACTTAAATAATAAGTAAAACTATGTACCCTTGTTCCTCCATTTTTGCTCCTTTTACTTATGATATCTCTTGTTTCAATGGCGTGTTCTGTTGTTGTTGGGCTGAAGTTTAAATATAAACTACTCCAAAAAATCAAAAATATAAATGATGGACCAAATCCAAATAAACAGTTAAATATCAACCAAAATTCAGATTTAAATAATCCTCTTCCAATGAAAAATTTTCGACCAAAAACATAAATCAACAAACTACTAATAATGGTGATTAATATTAACTGATTAAAGGTTAACAATAAATGTGGCCTTATGTAATAAATGAAAAAAACAGGGACAAGAATTATATTGAATAAAGGCAGATTATGAGTCCAATGTGAAGTATAATATGAATAGACTTTTTTTATTTTCTCAGGGATTGGACTAACATTTTTTTTGTTTCTGTATTTGTTTTTATCAAGTTCATAATTCTGGTCAAAGGCCATTGGGTCTTGGTTATACAAAATACATAATCTTGTATAAGTATCAGGCAAAGTTTTTGAAAGTTCAACTGGATTGTCAAAAAACAATTCGGTTAAAATTGGAAACAATGAATCGAAATCCTGATTTTTTATGATGCTTCTATTGTTATTATAAAAGCTAAGAAATTTGTTTTTTTCTAATTCTGAAAACACAATTTCAGAAGCCGTTTTATAGTAACCAACAAAAATATCATCAATTGAATCACCATTTTTTAAAGCTTGAACCATTGCTTGTGAAATATGGTAATAACCTAAATTATCACCATCATTAACTTTTAAATGCGATTCAGAAAAATGATACCATGAAAGTGCGATTATCTTGGTATGAAAGGTTTGGCCTGTTTTTGATTTGTTGCCACTTGCTCCTGTAAACTCTTTTTCATAAAGATAAATCGTATCAAAGTCACCAATAAAATAATTTTCTAATCCAAATGTTAGTTGCGTAAAGTAGGAGAGTACAATAAGTTTCATTTCTGGACTAACATCCATGTCTTTGCCATATACATTAATCTCTTTACTAAGCACAGCTGTTCTTTCAAGGAATTTTGTTCTGCCAGATTCCGACAATTCCCTGAAATAAAGATTAAACTTTTCTAATAACTGATATGACTTTTCGTAATCCAAATTAAAATTTTACTTCTTCTACTACCTTGCCAATTAAGCTGGTTTGAGTTACCCTTTCAATCAAAACCTTAACGTATTGTCCCTTTTGGTAATGTTCTCTTGGGAAAATTACTACCTGACTTTTATCGTTTCTACCTCTTAAATCGTCTTCAGATCTTTTCGAAAATCCTTCAATTAAAACAATGTGAGTTTTGCCAATTTCTAAATGGTTTAGTTCAATGCTGTTTTTACTTTGAATGGCAATAATTTCAGAAAGACGTCTGTGTTTCACATCAACCGGAACATCATCAGCATACCTACGAGCAGCAAGTGTGCCGGGTCTTTCACTATATTGATACATGAATGCAAAATTGAATTTGGCTTCTTTAAACAATGAAAGTGTATCTTGATGCTCTTCTTCCGTTTCGCTACAAAATCCTGCTATAATATCTGTTGATATGCCACAATCAGGAAGAACTTCTCTAATTTTAGCTAATCTCATTTCTAACCATTCTCTGTCATAAGTACGGTTCATCAGTTTTAAAACTCTACTATTTCCTGATTGAATAGGGTAATGGATATAATTACAGATATTATCATACTTTTTAATGGTGTATAAAACTTCATCTGTAATGTCTTTTGGATGGGAGCTACTAAATCTAATTCTTAAATCAGAAGCAATTTGTGCTACTTTTTCTAAGAGTTGTGCAAAATTGCAAATCACATTTCCATCGGCATCTTCTTCTCTGTATGAATCAACATTCTGCCCCAATAAAGTTACTTCTTTATAACCAACTTCATACAAATCACGTGCTTCCTTTAAAATCGATTCTGAGGCTCTGCTTCTTTCTCTTCCTCTGGTAAATGGAACTACACAAAACGAACACATATTATCGCAACCACGCATTATGCTGATGAAAGCTGTTACGCCATTTGAACTTAATCGAACAGGAGTAATTTCTGCATATGTTTCTTCTCTTGATAAAAGCACATTTACAGCTTTTTGACCTTCTTCAACTTGGGTAATCAATTGAGGAATATCTCTGTATGCATCTGGTCCAACTACAATATCAATTATCTGTTCTTTTTCAAGAAACTGAGTTTTTAATCGTTCAGCCATACAGCCAAGCACACCAATAATTAAACCTGGATTGCTTCTTTTATAGGGTTTCATTTCTTTAATTCTTCCCCACACATGAGCTTCTGCATTATCTCTAATTGAGCATGTATTCATAAAAACCACATCAGCTTCAGCTAGGTTTTGAGTAGTTCTAAAACCTTTATCACTCATAATAGATGCTACTACTTCACTATCCGCAAAGTTCATCGCACATCCATAAGTTTCAATGTATAAGTTTCTTATTGCTTTTTCTGGCTCTTTTGCTTCTAAATCTCCGTTCATTTATTCAATTTTTTGGATTACAAATATAAGGATATTTCTGACAGAGTGGCAGGATTTTATAGATTATAGGCCATATTTTCGGATTTTAAAATATGTTGTTTAAAATTAAAGAATTATTGATAAACAATAAATAAGTATTGTTATTTAATATATTTTATTATTTTTGAACTCTAAATTTAATATTATGAAAAACTTATTTCAGAAAAACAAACACATTTTATTTATGAAATTATGTGCACTTATTTTTTGGCTTCACCTAGTTTTTGTTTTTGTTATTACTCTGTTTGAGTACACAAATCCATTTTCATTTTTTGCAAATGAAAATATTAAAATTTCAACCCGAGGCTCATTACTTTTAAGACATGATGTTTTAGATTCTGTTCAATCCTTTGAATTCAATAATAAAATTGAAGGAAATCAAGTAACAGCAACTTTTGCGAAAAATGAAATTGTAAATGTCAAATTAGATTTTGATAATTTTGCAAATTCAATGGATATTAATTTAGCTTTGGTTATAATTTTAGATTTGTTTTATTTATGGATTTGGTTGTTTGTAAGCTATTCTTTTTGGAGACTTTCGAAAAGTTTAAATACAACAGATGCATTTAATAGCCGAAATTTAGTTTTAATAAAAAGATTGTCTTTTGTATTCCCAATTGCAGTAATAATACACGGAATTTGGGCTGAACTATTTTCTCTTTTGGTAAATGAACATATCAAAATCCAGGGTTTTTATTTTTATTCCCCAAATAAAATATGGGGTTTAAAGGCCTTGTATAATGAGGAATTAGTAGGTTCATTTTTAATTATGATAATTCTATTAATGATTACAAAGTTTTTTGTTCTTGGAAGTGATTTTAAAAAAGAAGTTGATTTAACCATTTAATTTTATGGCAATAATTGTAAATTTAGACGTGATAATGGCTAAGCGAAAAATGAGTTTAAATGAACTTTCAAGTAAAGTTGATATTACATTATCCAATCTATCAATTCTAAAAACAGGGAAAGCAAAAGCAATCCGATTTTCTACATTAGATTCAATCTGTAAAGCATTAGATTGTCAACCTTCAGAAATACTTGAATATGTAAAAGATTAAATTAAACTCAAATCTAATACTTCATAGTTTTTTTAGTTTAATCTTTGAACTAATATTGAATTGATATTTTTGTAAATATGAAAGTTTTAATTACCGGCAGTAATGGTTTATTAGGTCAGAAATTAGTAGACCTTTACAAAACAAATTCTTCAGTAGAATTAATAGCTACAGCTAGAGGTGCAGATCGTTATCCAGATAAAACTGGCTATACCTATGCTTCTTTAGATATCACTCAAAAGAATGAGGTTGATACTATTTTAGATTTATATAAGCCAGATGTTGTTATCAATACAGCTGCTATGACCAATGTTGATGCTTGTGAAACTGAAAGAGAGGCTTGTGATGCACTAAATGTTCATGCTGTTGATTTTTTGGTTGATGCATGTAACCGCAATCAAATTCACTTTGTGCATGTTTCAACCGATTTTATTTTCGATGGAACACATGGTCCTTTAACAGAAGAAGAAAAACCTAGCCCAATAAGTTATTATGGCTTGTCTAAAGTTAAGGCTGAAGAAATTGTTCAATCAAAATCAAAAAGCTGGGCAATTGCTAGAACTGTTTTGGTGTATGGGATTGTAAGCGATATGAGCCGTAGTAATATCGTACTTTGGGCCAAAGGTGCATTGGAATCAGGTAAATCTATAAATGTAGTTGCTGATCAATTCAGAACACCAACTTTAGCAGAAGATTTAGCACAGGGCTGTGCTTTAATTGCTGAGCAAAAAGCTACTGGAGTTTATAATATCTCAGGAAAGAACTTTATGAGTGTTTATGATTTGGTGGTTCAAGTGGCTGATTATTGGAACTTAGATAAGAGTTTACTTCATTTATCGAGCAGTGAAGGTATCAAACAACCAGCTAAACGTCCGCCTATTACTGGCTTCAGATTAGACAAGGCTATCAGTGTTTTGGGATATAACCCCAAATCGTTTCAGGAAGGCCTTAAATTGCTCGATGAACAGCTAAAATCAACAAAATCATGAATTATTTAATATTGCTTACAAAGCCCGCAGAACCTGCAAGTTTCACTTTTTGGTTCTTAACTGAAGCCTTTTTTGGTTTGGTTGTTTTTGCTCTTTTGTATTTTTTCATCGTAAAAAATCCGAAAATCAATAAACCACCAACACATGGAGATGAAGACAAAAATTAAAACCTGGATAGAATCCTATTTTTATTTTAACAGATTAGAGCAGCAAGGTATTTACCTGTTGCTCTTTTTTATTTTATTAACTTGGTTAATTAAATTATGGGTCCCGGTATTTTTTAAACCGAAACCAATTGAAGTTAATCTTACAATGGCTGAAATTCCTACATCCACTTTTAAGGATTTTGAGAAATCAAACTTTAAATCCATTTATACAGATTCTACAAAAAGGAAACTTGAACCAAAACCTAAATTGTCAATTATAGATTTAAATCTGGCCGATAGTTTGGAAATACTTTCATTATACAGAGTTGGTCCTGCACTAACATCGAAAATTCTTCAATACAGGAAAAAGCTGGGTGGTTTTGTGAGTTTACAGCAGTTAACAGAGATTTATGGGTTTAATGAAGATTTGTTATATGACCTAGATGGTAAAATTACGATTAGTTCAAAATCTGTGGTTAAGTTTAATCTCAATAATGTAAGTTTTGATGAATTAAAGTCGCATCCTTATTTCAAATTTAGATTGTCTAAACAAATTGTAAACTATCGCCAAGTTCATGGTCCATTCAAAGAAATTTACGATTTAAAAAACATGAAAACAATAAATGATTCAATTTTAAATTTGATAAAACCATATGTATTTGTTGATTAGCAAAATTTGCAAAATATCTTCATCGTTTTTTAATGACTAAGTTGGATATTGCGGAACAAACCGAATACCAATTTTATGAATTTCGACCAAACCGAAAACCAAAGAATGATCGCCCAAATGGTGCGTGATTTCGCTGAAAAAAATGTTCGTCCCTATGTTATGGAATGGGATGAAGCGCAATTCTTTCCAAGAGAAATGTTTCGCGAGATGGGTAAATTAGGCCTATTGGGAGTTTTAGTTCCTGAAGAATACGGAGGCTCCGGATTAGGTTATTTTGAATATGTTACTGCTATTGTTGAATTATCAAAAGTTTGCGGCTCAGTTGGATTAAGTATGGCTGCACATAATTCACTTTGTACAGGCCATATCATGTATTTTGGAAACGATGAACAAAAGAAACGTTGGTTACCAAAACTTGCTACAGGAGAATGGATGGGAGCATGGGGTTTAACTGAAGCAAATACAGGAAGTGATGCTATGCGTATGCAATGTGTTGCTAAAAAAGACGGTAATCATTGGGTTTTAAACGGCACTAAAAACTGGATTACACATGGAATTACAGGTGATGTGGCTGTTGTTTTAGCACGTACAGGTGAATTGTTAGACTCAAATGGAATTACTGCATTTGTTGTTGAAAGAGGAACTCCCGGTTTTAAAGGTGGTAAAAAAGAAAATAAATTGGGAATGCGTGCTTCAGAAACTGCAGAATTAATATTTGAAGATTGCAGAATTCCTGAAGAAAATGTTTTGGGTGAAGTTGGAGATGGTTTTAAACAAGCCATGAAAATTCTTGATGGAGGTAGAATTTCAATTGCATCTCTATCATTAGGAATTGCAAAAGGTGCTTATGAAGCTGCTTTGAAATATTCAAAAGAGCGTCAACAATTCGGTCAACCAATCTCAAATTTCCAAGGCATTTCATTTAAGATAGCTGATATGGCTACAAGAATTGAAGCTGCTGAACTATTAACTTTACAAGCTGCAGATAGAAAGAATAAAGGTTTAAGCGTAAATAGAGAAGGTGCTTTTGCCAAGTATTATGCAAGTGAAGTAGCAGTTTGGGCTTCGACTGAGGCTGTACAAATTTTTGGCGGATATGGATATACTAAAGATTTCCCTGTAGAAAAATTCTATCGTGATTCTAAATTATGTACAATAGGAGAGGGTACTAGTGAAATTCAAAAATTGGTTATTGCTAGAAGCATATTGAAATAAAAAGGTTTTAGACTTCGATACAAAAAGAGCGGGCGAACCAAAGGTTCGCCCGCTCTTTTTGTTAATATTTATTGGTATTCGAATTCAAATAATTCAGCCAAATGGATTTTTAGTTTTTGCTTTACTTCATCCATATCTACTTTTTTCCCAAGTTCACGTTCCATAGAAGTCACATCTTTATCATCGATGCCACATGGAATGATGTTCTTAAAATAATTTAAATCCGAATTTACATTAAATGCCAATCCGTGCATAGTAACCCATCTGCTGCATCTAACTCCCATTGCACAAATTTTCCTTGCTTTATCATTATCTGCATCAAGCCAAACTCCGGTATAGCCTTCATACCTGCCTGCTTCAATTCCATATTCAGCCAAGGTTTTAATAATTGCTTCTTCAAGTGTTCTTAAATACCTATGGATATCAGTGAAAAATTGCTCCAAATCAAATATTGGGTAAACCACTAACTGGCCAGGACCATGATAAGTTATGTCTCCACCTCTGTTAATAGGATAAAAAACAGCATTTGCGTCTTTTAAGCCTTGTTCATCCAGTAATAAATTAGCTACATCTCCACTTTTACCTAATGTATAAACGTGTGGATGTTCGCAAAAAATTAGTGTGTTTTTTAAAACAGTTTTGTCTTTGGGGTCAAATTCTCTTTCCAAAAGTTTGGTATCAACCAATTCTTTAAAAAGAACTTCTTGTTGGTCCCATGCAGTTTTGTAATCTATTAATCCCCAGTCGGTTAATTTTACCATTTTGTTCATGGTAAACTATTTATAAATATCTTTAAGTTCAACGGATTTCGAATCTTTCTTGCGCATTTTCATGTTCAATAGTTCTATTCCAATTGAGAAGGCCATTGCAAAATATACGTAAGCTTTTAGGTTGAATTTTTCAGCCACTTCGTGATTCCAGCCTTCTATAATTAGCATGATTCCTATAACCAGTAAAAAGGCTAAAGCTAATAACTTTATACTTGGATGTTTATTAATGAATTCTGCAATATATCCTGAAAAGAATAACATAATAATCATAGAAACAACAACGGCAAGAATCATAACGGGTAAATCTTGAGCTAATCCTACTGCTGTTATTATTGAGTCAAATGAAAACACGATATCAATCAAAATAACTTGAAATACAACATTCCAAAATTTAGCTTGTATATTTTTACTTTGCTCATCACCTCCATCTTCGAGTAGTTCAAAAATTTCAATTGTACTTTTATACAATAAAAATAAACCTCCTCCCAATAAAACAATATCTCTAACGGTAATAGGGTGTTCGATAATAGTAAAAACAGGGTTCTGCGGACTATTAACTATATGTGATAAAAAGCTCAAAAGAATAATTCTAATAAAAAGAGCCAGAAATATTCCTATTCGCCTTGCTTTTTGCTGATGTTCTTTAGGAAGTTTACCTGTTACCAATGAAATGAAAATAACGTTGTCGATTCCCAACACGATTTCCATTATAGTTAATGTTACTAAGGAAAGCCAAGCTTCCGGTCTGCTAAATAGTTCTATCATCTTTGGATTTTTCCGGCTGCAAAAATAAGTAAATTTATTGAGCTTTGTTGTAATGACATGTAATCTCTATAAGATTCTTTATTTCAGCGACTTCACTTGCTTTTTTCCAAATAATCTCTTCGTCTTTTTTAAACCAGGTTAGTTGGCGCTTAGCATAATTTCTGCTGTGTTGCTTAATTTTATCGATTGCAAATTCTAAGTTGCATTTTCCATCGAAATAATCAAAAAACTCTTGATAACCTACAGTTTGTAATGAATTTAAGTGCTTTAAATGATATAATTCTCTTGCCTCTAATTCTAAACCATTAGCTATCATCATATCTACCCTTAAATTAATTCTTTGGTATAATTCTTCCCTTGGCCAGTCAATTCCAATTTTTATTGTTTCAAAGCTTCTGTTTTTTTTTACATTTCCTAATTCAACACCTTGTAAGCTCATTTCAATTGCCCTCATCAGCCTTTGAGGATTTTGTTGGTCTATCAGGTCCCATTTTTTTGGATTGAGATTCTTTAGTTCATTTTGTAAAAATTCAATTCCATTTTTGGCATAATCCAATTCTAATCTTGCCCTTAATTCTAAATTTGCTTTGGGCATTTCATCTAATCCATCAACCAATGCTTTTACAAATAATCCAGAACCTCCTGTTGCTATAACTATATCCTTTTCTTTAAACAACTCATCAAGCTTTTTTATTGAATCTCTTTCAAAATCTCCCGCTGAATAATATTGTTCAGGCTCAAGAAAATCTATATAATGGTGTTTAGCAAAACTTAATTCCAAAGAATTTGGCTTAGCAGTTCCTATATCCATTCTTTTATAAAACTGCCTTGAATCAGTTGATATTATTTCCGTTTGAAAGTGTTGTGCCAGCTCTATTGATAATGCAGTTTTTCCAGAGGCTGTTGGTCCAAGAATTAAAATTAGGTATTTTTTTTTGTCAGGCATTTTCACAAATATGAGGCAAAAAAAAAGAGTTGCAATTTCTTGCAACTCTTTTTTAGTAATCTAATTGTTTTTATTGACCAGCAACTGCAAAGAATGCTCTTCCAATTACCTTGTTTCCATTACTTAGAATAACATGGTATTTACCAGCATCTAAATTTAAGTTTCTAAATTCAATGCTATTCTCGTTTCTTAAATCATGTGATTTGTTGTAAACTGATCTTCCTAACATATCAACTATAACAACATCTACATCTTTGTAATTAACCATATCAGCCACACTAATTGTGAAGCTACCTGTATTTGGATTCGGGTATAAGTTAATATTGAAGCTATTCGCTGTTACTGAAGATACTCCTGTAACATCAGAACCGGCAGCTTTTATTTCACCGTCTTTGCTGATTTCAGTTGGTAAGTCGTCCATAGTAACCACTGATAAACCTGTACAAGGTAAAGCTACAACTGTTACATTCATTGTTGCACTTCCTGCACAACCAGCCATTGAAACTGCATTTAAAGTAACTGTATAGGTTCCAGGAGCTGCATAAGTTTTACCATAATGGAAAGTTGAAGTTGATGTTGTACCATCACCAAAATTCCA
This sequence comes from Bacteroidota bacterium, assembly GCA_027487625.1. GTDB lineage: Bacteria > Bacteroidota > Bacteroidia > UKL13-3 > UKL13-3 > CAISCU01. Next base: position 32,055 of record JAIYDG010000685.1, on the reverse strand, counting down.
AGTATATCCATTATTTACCCAACCCCATCCAATGAAGTAAGTAGAGTTTGAGAAGTCAAATCTATTTGAACTAATACATTGTGTTGCAAGTGGAGTTGTAAACTGCACAATTGGACCACTATGTCCTACAGCTGCATGAATGTTTTCTGTATAAACTGTAGAACAAACACCATCATTTACAGTTAATGAAACCAAATAAGTTCCAGGATAATTGTATCTAACAGTTGGTGATGCAGAAATTGAAGTATCACCATTTCCAAAATCCCATCTATATGTAGGCACGCCTGTTGATACGCTTGAGGTGTTTGTGAATGTATGAGTATTCGTGCAAGAAGTTTCAACTGCACCATGTGTAAATGAAGAAATCGGTGCTTGTGTTGCTGCAACTGCAGAAATACTTCTAGTGCTTGAGATGCTACAACCTGTAGAGTTTGTTGCCGTTAAGGTTACTGATTTAGTTCCTGAACTTGCATATGCTTTAATTGGTGTTTCAAGTGTAGAACTTGTTCCATCTCCAAAATCCCAGCTATAAGTTAAATCTCCATAATCAACGCTTGAATTATTTACAAATACAATGTTGTTTGCACATGTTCCAATTGAATCAGAAAAACTCACGGTTGGTGATGAACCTACTTCTACTGTTTGAGTATTAGTTGAGATACAACCTTGGTTATTTACAGTTAATGTAACATCATAACTTCCAACTGTTGCATAAGTTATGCTAGGATTTGTAGAAGTAGATGTGCTACCATCACCAAAGTTCCAAGAATATGAAATTCCAGCACCAGTACTTGAACTATTTGTGAAACTAACAGTTTTGCTACAAGCAGTATATGAAGGAGTAAATGAAGCGGTAGGTGCAGTTCCTACATATAATATTCTGCTATATGAAGATGAACATCCAGCTGAATTTACTACAGTTAAGGTAATTGTTTTGTAACCTGTACTTGAATATGTTTTACCATAAACAAATGTATTAGTTGAAGTTGTTCCATCACCAAAATCCCAAATAGAAGTTGGAATCCATCCTGGTCCTACGTGTGAAGATGTGTTTAGGAAGCTAAATTGTGCTCCTGCACCACATTGACCTGTATTCTCGATTGTAAAACCAGCTAATGGGCCGTTTGCTACACTTGTTACTACTAAGCTTGAACTTGTTACTGATTGACATCCTGAACCATTATATGCTGTTAGAGTAACTGTAAAGGTTCCGGTTGCTCCATAACCTTTTGTTGGATTTGCAACATTTGATGTGCTACCATCTCCAAAATCCCATAAGTAACTAGTAGCTCCAGTTGATGTATTTGTAAAGTTATATCCTGCTGCACATCCACCTGAAGTTGAATTTGTAAATGATGCTGTAGGACCGCTTGTAGCTGGTGCATTTACAACAACATTTTGACTAACAGTTGTAGAACAACCTACTGAAGTAATTGCAGTTAATTCAACTTCAAATGTTCCACCAGCAGAGAAAGTATGACTCGTATTGATTGATGTTGAATTTGCACCACCATCATCAAAATTCCAGAAATAAGTAAATGGACCTGTTCCAGAAGTTGTATTCGCAAAACTTAATAATGTATTACAGCTTTGTTGAGTTCCAACTGTAAATGAAGGTGTAACATCTCTGTTTAAGTTAAATGATTTAGTCTCATTACTTACACATGCACCTTCTGTTGCTCTGAAAACTATAGTATGTGCGCCGTTTGTTAAGCTGCTTAAAACAACAGGAAATGATGATATTGTTTGAAATGAGCCATTATCTAATGAATATTGGTATGTGGTAGAAACAGTTGAATTTAAAGATGTATTAGCTAAACTAACTGTGTTAACACATAAATCTGCTTGAGTAATTGTAAAGTCTGCATCTATAACATTGGTATTAAATGCTGTTGCTGTTACTGATTGTGTTATTGTTGCTGAACATCCTGTTGATGATACTGCTTCCAATACAACACTTTTACTTCCACCTGTTAAATAATCATGTGTTGGATTTGCTAAAATAGAAGTATTTCCATCTCCAAATCTCCAAATATAACTTGGTGTTCCACTTGCACTTGTTGATGTATTAGTAAAGCTCATTCTGTTGTTACAAGAATTTGTTGCAGTTGTAAATGATAAACTCGGTACATTTCCAACAACTACCAATTGACTATCTAAACTAGCAGATGTGCCGCATGAGTTTGAACCATTAATGGTAAGTTTTACATGGTAAGCTCCAGGTGCAGCATAAGTAACAGAAGGATTTGCTAAAGTAGAAGTTGTTCCGTTTCCAAAATCCCAAGAGTATGAAGTTGCATGAACTGATTGGTCAGTGAAAGAAACACTGTTTGTGCAAGAAGCATTGTGAGTATAAGATGCAGTTGGAGCGCTTAATACATTTACATCCATAAAAGTTGTATCTGTACATCCAGTTGATGCATAAGAAATCAAATGAACTCTGTAAGAACCTTCACTTGCATAATTATAATCATTATAGACTGTTGTAATATTAGTATCTCCATTACCCCATGTCCATTTATTACCATTAACAAATGATGGCCAATGGTTAGTCGATGAATTTCTGAAGTTGAAAGCATTTCCATTTAAACATTGTGTAGTTGGGAATGACATGCTAATTATTGCAGTTGGTGCATTTGTGATATGTCTAGTAATTGTAGATGTTGATACACAACCTCTATCAGAAGTAGCAGTTACCAAAATAGAACGAATTACATTAGGATATCCTGGATCTCCCCAAGCCATTAAACTTTCTGCTTTAATAGGGAATTCGTGTTTTAAATTGTCTTGTGATGTTGTTGAAATTATTGGACTTCCATCATTAAAGTTCCAAGTATAATTCACAATTGATCCTTCATTGATTGTAGATGCATTTGTGAAAATAACTTTGCTTGTACATAATAATTGACCAGCATTTGCTGAAACTCCTCCAGAAATTGTAGAACTTGTTCCTGCTACAATATTTGGACTAGGCCAAACGTCTAAGTAATTTACTCTATTAAAGCTATCAATACAACCATGAGTTGTAGTTGCTGTTAAAGTTACTGTATAATGTCCATCAGCCGTGTAAACTTTTGTAGGTGTTGCCCCTGTTCCTAATGAACCGTTTCTGAAATTCCAAGAATAACTTGTTCCAGTATTCGGAGTTCCATCACTTAATGTTGTACCATTTGTAAATACAAAGCTATTAGTACTTAAACATTGTTGTAATGCACTTGATGATGCAAAACTTACAACTGGTTTAGGACGAACAAAAACATTTCTGGTAGCTGTATTAGTACATCCATTATTATCTAATAAGTTCAAAGTAACTGTGTATGTTCCTTCATCTCCATAAACATAACTATTATAAGTAGAATTTGATGCTCCACTTGAAGCTCCAATTCCATCTCCTAAATTCCATGCATAGTTTGCAATATTGGTGGTGTTTGTGCTAGAGAAGTTAAATGAGTTATTTCCAGCATATCCAACTCCATTAATACATTGGTCTGCATCATTTACTCCAATAGTTGCTGATGGCAATGAGTTTACAGTTAATGTTTGTGAAGAACTGGTATTTGAACAGCCTAGATTATCTGTTACTCTTAATGTATAAGATCCTGCTGTTGATGTTGAATATGAATTTGAATTTGTTCCAACTGGAGTTACTCCGCGTAACCAAGCATAAGTTGTAATACTGCTTCCATCACCTAATGATGAAGACGAACCATTAAAACTTGCTGAACTGGTTGAACAAATAATGTTGTCATTAGGAATAACTGAACTTTCAGTAATACTATAAGATGCTGTTGGGTTTTGATATACTGTAACAGTGGTTGAATTATTTACTGAACAACCATTCGCATCTAATACTGTTAATGTGTAAGAACCATCATTTGCGTTTACAACTGAATTAATTATTGCGTCTTCAGTAGAAGCAGTAAATCCGTTTGAACCAGCCCAAGTGTATGAAGAAATAGCTCCATCACCTGCACTTGTTGTTGCATTTAGGTTAATATTTAATCCTTCACATTTAGGACCATTATTAGAAATTGCAGAAATAGTTGGTTTTTGATGAACTACAACCGTAGTTGAGTTGTTTACTGAACAACCATTCGCATCTAATAAAGTTAATGTATAAGATCCATCATTTGCGTTTACAACAGAATTGATTGTTGCATCTTCTGTTGATGCTGAGAATCCGTTTGAACCAGACCAAGTATAAGTTGAAATTGCTCCATCACCAATAGTGATTGTTGAATTTAAATCGATATTTAATCCTTCACATTTAGGACCATTATTAGAAATTGCAGAGATAGTTGGTTTTTGATTTACAACAACCGAAGTAGAATTATTAATTGAACATCCGTTCGCATCTAATACAGTTAATGTGTATGAACCATCATGTGCGTTTACAACTGAATTAATAGTTGCATCTTCTGTTGAAGCTGAAAATCCATTTGATCCAGCCCAAGTATAAGATGAAATCGCTCCGTCACCAGCGCTTACTGTTGAATTTAAGTCGATGTTTAATCCTTCACATTTTGGGCCATTGTTTGTAATAGCAGAAATTGTGGCTTTTTGATAAACTACAACTGTAGTTGAATTACTAACTGAACAACCATTTGCATCTTCAACAGTTAAAGTATATGAACCATCATTTGCATTTACAGCTGAGCTAATAATTGCATCTTCAGTTGAAGCACTGAATCCGTTTGAACCAGCCCAAGTGTATGAACTAATCGCTCCATCACCAGCACTTGTTGATGCATTTAAGTTGATATTTAATCCTTCACATTTTGGTCCATTATTTGAAATGGCAGTAATGCTAGGTTTTTGATGAACTGTTACAGTTGTTGAGCTATTTACCGAACATCCGTTTGCATCTTCAATAGTTAATGTATAAGAACCATCATGAGCATTTACAACTGAATTGATTGTTGCGTCTTCAGTAGAAGCTGTAAATCCGTTAGAACCACTCCAAGAGTAGGTGGAGATTGCTGCATCACCTGCACTTGTAGAAGCAGTTAAGTTGATATTTAATCCTTCACATTTAGGACCATTATTAGAAATTGAAGAGATATTTGGTTTTTGATGAACCACTACTGTAGTTGTATTATTAGTAATACATCCATTTGCATCTTCAATAGTTAAGGTATACACTCCATCATGTGCATTAACTACTGAATTGATAATTGCATCTTCTGTTGAAGCTGAAAATCCGTTTGAGCCAGCCCAAGTGTAAGTTGAAATAGCAGATTCTCCAGCACTTGTTGTTGCACTTAAGTTAATGTTTAATCCTTCACATTTAGGACCATCATTTGAAATAGCGGAAATAGCTGGTTTTTGGTAAACTGTTACTGTAGTGCTCGATGAAGCTGAACAATTGTTGTCATCAGTAATAGTTAATGTGTATGAACCATCATTGGCATTTACTGGATTGCTTATAGTAGCATCCTCAGTAGATGCTGTAAATCCATTTGAACCAGTCCATGCAAAATTTAGGGTTGTACCATCTCCATCTGCTGTTGTTGCTAAAAGGTTAATGGCAACTCCCTCACATTTAGGTCCATTGTTAGAAATGGCTGAAATTGTTGGAGCATTATTGATGTTTACAGAATATCCGCTTGCATTTTGGATATTTCCATTGTCGTCAACTTCAACTGATAAAGCAAATACTTTAGTGCTTAAATCATTGGCACCAGGCACGTAAGTTGTTGATTGTGCTGAACTATTCGTGAAAGTTCCATCACCAGTCGTGGTCCAAAGATAAGTTGTTGGTCCAACTGGTGTTCCTGCTAAGGTTGCAGAAATGCTTGCTCCAGTACCATTGTTACAAATACTTGTTGGTGCTGAAATAGACACACCAGTGATTTGTGAAAATGAATCTGAAACAAATCCAATGGTGGCCATAAAAACCAGCATTAGAGTTTTGTTGTTGAGTATAGATTTATTCATATGCAAAAGTTGTTCAATTCTGTAGACTAAGCGGTTTATGCTTAATCAATATCATTCAAGATATTTTTAATTGAATCAATGCTATTGGATAATTATATGAATGGCGTAAAAATTTTGCCTTTTTGACTAATAATCTATTTAAGCAGCTATATTTAATGTCGCATTGCTTGTTTTTTTTTGGGATTTTTCATGTCTTTTTCCCAATTGTGGAATCATCTCTTAGGTTTAATTAACGGAACATTGATTTAATTGGCGGCTAATAAATTTGTATAGCAGTTTTGAAGTTTTAAATATTCCGTCTCCCAGTTTGTAATTTTTTCTGCAAGTTCAATGCAATTTTCACTAAGTTTTTGATGTAAATTTTTATCATTAATTAACAATTCTATAGAGTTCGAAATTTCAATTTCTGATTTTAAGTTAACAGCAATTCCAATCTCGTTTTTATTGTTTAATTCTAGATAAATTTTTTGATTACAAAAAATTGATGGTAAACCTATTCCAATATATTCAAACAATTTTCTTTCGTGCGAAAAAACAAGTTCATTAGGCTGATTTTTTAAACAAATTCCAATTAAACACTTTTTACTTATTTCATAAACTTCTTCGGGTTTAAGTTTTCCATGAAATTCAATTAATTCCTGGTTAAGATTGGGATGTTTAAGCATAACTTCCTCAATGTTTCCCCATCCAAAAACGCCTATTATATGGAACTTAAATGAATATCCTTTCTTAGAAAGGATTTCTAATGCATCTAGAATTGGGTGGATATTATAATAGTGGTCTTGAATTAATCCTGCATATAGAATATTTATTTCCGGAAGCTCATGCCTATTTTTTACCCTATATGGTTTTAGTTGTTTTATAGAAGCATAGTTCTGAATGATTGTATAATTTCCTTCTTTTAAAAATAATCTTTCTTTAAAACTATTATTTGCGATAACTGGAATTAAATGCAAATAGTTGCTGGCCGCTCTTAACAATATTTGATATGTATAAACAAATAGTTTTCGCAAAAATTTGGGTATCCATTCTCTAAATAAAATATCGCCAGCAGTATTTTCATGAATATCATAAATTACTTTCTTTCCTGAAAAGCTTAGTAAAATCCCAAATGGAATCATTTCAGGATCATGTATATGGTATAAAACTGCTTCAGTTTTAATTGCTTCAGAAAATGCCTTGTAACCTGTAGTGAAAAGTCTGAATATTCTATTGCCAGAAGGCTTTATGCCAATTACTTTAACTCCTTCAATTGTTCCAATAAAATCTCCAATCCCTATAAAAGTAACATCAAAATCTTGGGCAAGACTTACACATTCTCGATAAAATACACGTGTATCATCGATTTTATGAACAGATGAAAAATGGCAAACTTTAACTTTTTTCAAACTTGACTTTTCTAAAGTACAAGATTAAACATTTTGAAAATCTATCCTATTTTTTCTCAATTTTTAATCATTTTGAGAACTATCTCTGTATCAACAAAACTTTGGTTTGGCTATTTGAATTTGTCCTTAATTGATAATAATAATTACCTTCACTTAATCCAGTGGTATCAAGCCTAAACTCATAACTACCAGCTGATTTAAATCCCTCATCAAGTATTCCAATTTCTTTTCCAGAATGATCAAATAAACTGATAGTAATTTCTCCACTTTTAATTTCATATCGAATTACAGTATAATCATTTGCTGGATTAGGATAATTATCTAAGCCTAAAAGGTCTTTATTATTATTCAGAATTCCTGTGGTGGTATTGTTGATTACTGGAATTGAATTAAAACTTTTCATTAAAATACTATTCATTTCATTTTCAGAAACCTCAAACCAATCCTTTAAAATACTTGCATAAACTTGTCTGAAATCAAATTGCATTGGTAAATTATCTCCCGTTCCAACATTTGCTGGAATATTAGGATTGGTGCCATACAAACCACCTTTTACTTTATTTCCAAACATAAACAAGGGAGCTGCTGCACCATGATCTGTTCCTAAACTTGCATTCGATTTAATCCTTCTTCCAAATTCAGAGAAAGTCATTCCCAAAACTTTATCTGCAATGTTTAGTTTTTGGATATCATCCTGAAAAGCATTAATTGCTTGTGAAACCTTTTGAAGTAAAACTGCATGAGTTCCAGTATCTGATGCACCATTTACCGATTGAGCTGAATGTGTATCAAATCCACCTAAACTCACCATATAAACTCGGGTTTTTAAACCTCCTGCAATAAGTTGTGCAACTATTTTTAATTGGTCAGCCAATGAGTTTTGACCTGAAGTAGGATAAAGAGTTGATAGATTTTTAGCTTTTTCTGCAGCTGATTTTATTGAGCCTGAATATTGCTGGGTTTGTTGTGCAACCAATCTTACAAAAGTTAATTCATGTCCGGCTGGTGTATTTGGGGCAGGGTCAACTGTTCCACTAACAAATTGATAAAAACTTGTTGGGTCAGTAATACTCATTCCTAAACTTGCATTTAATCCTTGTAAGGCAGGCGAAACCATTGGCCCAATTTGAATGGATGGTGGGTCAGGAAATTCAGTATTTGGATAATTTGTAGGAAAGTTTGGGTATTTTGTATCTAAATATCTTCCCATCCATCCGGTTTCTATATTTTGATTGCTATCACTAGCTGTTAACCAAATATCTGTTGCTCTAAAATGTGAAAAATCAGGGTTAGGATATCCAACTGATTGAATTATTCCTATTTTGCCTTCATCATACAAATTCCTTAATTCACTCATCATTGGGTGTAAACCTGTTTGAGTGCTCCCATTTAATTTTAATACCTTGTTTTCCTGAATCAGTATATTACTTCTTGCAGCACTCAAATTCGAATATTGATCCAATGGAATCACTGTGTTTAAACCATCATTTCCTCCATTTAATTGAATTAACACCAAAACCCTATCTGAATTTCCGGCTTTACCTAAAAATTGTACCAATGGGTTTTCTGCAAATGCATTTAAACTAAATCCATTCATTACAACAGGTAAAATACCTGCACCAACTCCCTTTTTTAAAAACTTTCTTCTGTCCATTTTTTCTAAAGTTTAATTAACATAACTGAAATTCAGGTAAACCCAATAAATATTTAAACATGCCTTGAAGTCTGCTTTCTACAGCATTTTTGTTACTTGCTGTAGGATTTGTTTTATAAGTTAACCAAACATCTGTCCAATAATGATCTGAACTTTGACCACTTAATAAAAAGCTGGTTTTGATTAGGTTGATATGTGAGGCACTTATATCAAACGCGTAAAGTATCTTCAATGCAGAACTTATTAGCAAGTTTGGATCTTCTGGATTACTAAATTGTTCAATAAATGAAATGCAATTCAACTTTAATTGAAAGCTAAATCTATTATATCCAACATATAATAAGCTATCGCAAACCGAATTTCGTTTTGGTAATGAATCAGAATTAATCCAAAGTTCATAAAATTGAGGGTCTTCATAATAGGCCGGCCAACCTGCTACATTCGGTGCATCTCCTATATTCATCCCAATTATGGCTAAAACTTGTTGAGCATATAACCAATGTCCATATGATTGTTGAACATTACTTGGGTCAGGAAAGCTTAAATTCAAATTTCTGCTTAAACCCAATAAATGATCTGCAGGTGATTTAATCATACATGCTCGATTCAACTCATCATAAAAATGTTCGCTCTTTAATAATGTTTCAATCACAGGTTTGATTTGAAAATTATTGTTTCTTAACACCGCAGCTAAAGGAATAATTACATTTTGCTCAACACTATTATCAATCAAATAATAAACAAAAAAGCGATAGATTTTTCTACAAATATATTTTGATACTTCTTCCTGATTAAATATCATATTTATCAGGTCATTCAATTCATCATTGCCTGCGTTTGATCCGCTTCTCCCAGTAATTACAGTATTGTTATAAAAGGATGAAAATTGCTTGTTGGTAGTATCATGTCTGTTAGAATCAAAATAGGAACTGATGCCTAATCTATTATTCCTCCAACCGGTTAATACTCTTGCTGCTGCTTTTACATCTTCTTCTGTATAATGTATTGGTAAATCTTTTCCTACTGTAAATAACTCCTGCAATTCCCTGCCATAGTTTTCATCGGGTGCAGTTTTGGTATTGTCTTCACCATTTAAATAAACCAGCATCGCAGGATCTATGGTAACTTGTTTTACCAATTCCTTGAAATTGCCTAAACAATTAGCTCTTAATAATGAATGATGTTTGTATAAATACCTTGAGTCTTGAATTACTACTGATTCAGTAGCAAAATGGTTATGCCAAAACAAAGTCATTTTTTCTCTGATGTTTCTTTGCGGATTTGCCATTTGACTAAACCACCAGGCTTTTAATGAAGCAATTCTTAGGCCTTCTAAATTTGGATTTGCTGCTGCATTTACCCATGTAGATCCTGCTGGAACTTCAGTATCAGGAAAATTGGTATTATAACTATAATTATTTAATGGAGGAGGAGGGGAACTTGGTAATAATAACAAACTATCTACTACTTCATTTAATGTTTTATTCTTGAAAAAATTAATATCAGATTCACTTACTCCAAATAAAGTTCTTCTAAGTAAATGAATCAACTTACTTTCATCAAAAACTCCTGTATAAGCCCCAATTCCAGTGCTTGTTTTTCTAAGTCCTTCGGGTAATTTTTTATTTGATGGATCAACATATTCAAACTTTTTTTCTTGGTTATTTATTCCTAAAAGTTCATCTGCCGATTCTTTCAAAAAATTTCTTCTGTCAATCTTTTCCATAAATTGAATTTATAATTGGATGTTATTTTTTTGAAATAGTTTAATTAGTATAAAATTAAAATTATCTTTTTGATTAACAAGTAAATACTTTTTGTTTTTAAATTGAATTATTAAATGATTCAGTTTCTTAAGATTCATTAAATATCCCAACCTCATATTAATTCATACCAATTACTTTAATTTGCGCTATGCAGAAAATTCTAAATTATATCAACGGAAATTTAATTGAACCTCATAAAGGGGAATTCATGGATAATATCAATCCTGCTACAGGTAAAGTTTATAGTTTTTGTCCAGATAGCACTTCCGAAGATGTTGAATTAGCAATTCAGGCTGCTAAAGCTGCATTTCCTTCTTGGAGCGCTAAATCAGCGAACGATAGAAGTGAAATTCTGCTTAGATTGGCTAATTTAATCGAAAAAAATAACGACAAATTAGCTGAAGCTGAAAGTATTGATCAAGGAAAACCTTTTTGGTTAGCACAAAAGGGAGAAATTCCCCGAGCTAAAGCCAATATTCATTTTTTTGCAACTGCAATTGAACACTTTGCATCAGAAGCACATCCAATGGGTGATCATGCAATTAATTATACTTTAAAAACTCCTTTGGGTGTTGTTTCTTGCATAAGTCCTTGGAATTTACCTCTATACCTTTTCACTTGGAAAATTGCACCGGCTCTTGCTGCAGGTAATTGTGTAGTTGCAAAACCTTCAGAAATTACACCAATGACGGCTTTTCTTTTTTCAGAACTTTGTATTGAAGCTGGATTGCCTGCTGGCGTTTTGAATATAGTTCATGGTTTAGGCCCTAAAGTTGGTCCAACCATGACAACTCACCCTGATATCAAAGCAGTTTCATTTACAGGTGGTACTAAAACCGGAGCAGAAATTGCTCGAAATGCAGCTCCATTATTTAAAAAACTTTCCCTTGAATTAGGAGGTAAAAATCCAAATATAATTTTTGCTGATTGCGATTTTAAAAAGGCTGTTGCAGAAAGTGTTAGATCGAGTTTTACTAACCAAGGTGAAATTTGTTTATGTGGTTCAAGAATTTTTATTGAAAGAGGAATTTATGAGACTTTCAAAACTGAATTTATTAATCAAACTAAATTATTAAAAGTAGGAAATCCTTTAGCTCCTGATACCAAAGTTGGTGCTATTGCTTCTAAGGTACATTTCGAAAAAGTTTTATCTTATATAGATTTAGCAAAGGAAGAGGGTGGGACAATTCTTAGCGGCGGAAATTCTGTAAATGTTGGTGGTGAATTTAGTGAAGGATATTTTATTGAACCAACAGTAATTGAAGGACTTTCTTTTGATTGCAGAACCAATCAGGAAGAAATATTTGGTCCTGTTGTTACACTTACTCCATTCGATTCAGAAGAAGAAGTTTTAATGATGGCTAACTCAACAGAATATGGATTAGCTGCTACAATCTGGACAGAAAATCTAACAAAAGCTCATCGCGTTTCTGCTCAAATTAAAAGTGGAATTGTTTGGATTAATTGTTGGTTGTTAAGAGATTTAAGAACGCCTTTTGGTGGTGTTAAACAAAGTGGAGTAGGTAGAGAAGGTGGTTGGGAAGCTTTGAGGTTTTTTACAGAACAAAAAAATGTTTGTATTAAACTTTAAAGATGATTGTTTCATTTAAATGAATAAATCGGATGCTATTCCATCTGCAAAAAATCTTCCTTCTTTACTTAATAAGTATTGATTCTCTAGCTTAATAATTTTCCCGCTGTTTATCCATTTGTTAATGTTTTTTTCAAAGTCTGATATTATTTCAGTTGAAAACAACTTTGACATTCTTTCCATGTCTATTCCTTCTCTAGTTCTTAATGAAGTCATGATTAACTCATTGTATTTATTTTCAAGACTTAATATTTCAATTTCTTCAGGAATAATTCCTTGTTCAATTGATTTGAAATATTGTTGATTATTGGAAATATTCCAGTATCTGTTTTCTCCATTAAAACTATGTGCACCTGGTCCTAAACCATGGTAAATTTCACCAGACCAATAACTTTTATTGTGCTTTGATTCCATTCCAATTTTAGAAAAATTTGATATTTCATATTGATGAATTCCATGTTTTTCTAAGTAATCAATCATGATTAAGAATTGCTCTGATGCAATTTCCTCATCAGGTATGGCTATTTTCTTTATTTTAATTAAATGTGATAAAGCTGTTTTTTCTTCAACAGTTAAACAATAACTTGATACATGCGGGATACCTAATGATACAACCTTTTCCAAATTTTCTACCCAGGTTGAATTATTTAAACCAGGAATCCCATAAATTAAATCAATACTGATATTCGAAAATCCAGCATGTTTTGCTAAATGAATACTATTCAAAGCCTCAATTCCACTATGAGCTCTGTTCATTAATTTTAAATCTGAATCTCTGAAACTTTGAGTCCCTATACTTAATCTGTTAACTCCATTTTCAAGCCAAAAATCTAATTTTTCTTGAGTAATATCATCAGGATTTACTTCAATTGTAAATTCAATTAATTGCGATAAATCAATCGACTCTTTTAGCTTTTTTATAACTTCCTTGAATTCAATTTTCGATAAAATACTTGGTGTTCCGCCTCCAAAATATAGAGTTAAAATTGTAGAAGAATTTATGTTTTTTTTCTTTAGTTCTATTTCCTTTACAAGCGATTGTACAAACTCATTTGTATATTGCAAACTAGTACTAAAATGAAAATTACAATAAAAGCAGGCTTGTTTGCAAAAAGGAATATGAATGTAAATACCTGCCATAATTATTTTTTACAGCAAATCTATTAACAAATCTTGACTAGGATTCATCTTTTTGTTTTTGCAGTTTTAATATTGTTCATTTTGGATAAACTTAATGGGCAGGTTCTTTGGGTGAATCAATTTGATAATAATTCGGTTTTTAATGGAAATTATAAAATCAAAATTGATTCTTTTACTTCATTAGAAAATGAAAGAGCCAAAGTTTTTAGCGAATTACAATCGAACTCATTTTTATTTCCAATTGTAGAAAATGAATACTATTCGATAAATAAAGATACATTATTTACTTTTTGGAAATTAGGAACCAGATATAAAAAAATTAGGGTTTCAATTGGGAATTTACCTGAGAAAATACATTCTGAGTTAAATGAATTACATAAAGATATTCCTTTTTCGGATTCAAAATTATCACAACTCAGAAATAAAATTCTAGAATTATCTTTAAATAGTGGTTATCCATTTTCAGTTGTTTTTTTTGATAGTATTTTAGTTGATTCATCAAATATTCGTGTTTCTGTAAATCTTCAAACCGGGCCATTATTCTATTTTGATTCTTTAGATTTTGCTGGTACTTCCGAGTTGAAATTAAAATATTTACGGAGTTTCTGTAATATAAAACCAGGTTCACTTTACAATGAATCAACTCTAAAAGAAGTAAATACTACTTTAACAGAATTGCCTTACATTAAAATTACAAGACCTGTTGGTGTTTATTTTTATGGAAATAAAGCCAAACCTTATGTTTATATTGATAAAAAGAAGGCTGGAAATTTTGATGGAATTATTGGTTTTGCTCCAAATAGCAGTCTCAATAATAAACTGGTAATTACAGGAGATCTCAACCTTAAATTGCAAAACATTTTAGGTTCTGGAAAAGCTTTAGAAATTGGTTTTAGAAGTTTTTTAAATAGTTCTCAAGATCTTAAGATTGTGTTTAACTGGCCTTATTTTTTAAACACAAGATTTGGTTTGGATTATGATTTTCGACTCTTAAAATTCGATACTTTGTACCTTGATTTATCTAATGAAATTTCTTTACAATACCGAGGAAATGGTAAGAGTATTTTTAAGTTGATTTATAATTTTCAAAATATTTCATTGATTTCTGTTGATACAAATTCAATCCTATTATCAAAACAATTACCACTATTTCATGACCTTAGATCAGATTTATTTGGTTTTAGCATTAGACGTAATTCTTTAAATAATTTTTTTAATCCTTCTAAAGGTTCAAAAGTAGAAATTGAGTTTTTAGCAGGTACAAGAAAAATTATTAAAAACTCAACTATCAATGATTTGAGGTTTTCAACTCCTGATTTTATTCAATATAACCCTTATGATTCATTGAAGTTGCAGTCTGTTCAACTTAAATTGAAGTATAACTTTTCGAAAAGTATCACACTTTATAAACAGATTGTTCTTCAAATTTCTTCACTTGGAGGCCATATTTACAATGAAAAATTGTTTCAAAATGAACTTTTTCGCATTGGTGGATTAAAAACTTTAAAAGGTTTTGATGAACAAAGTATTTTCGCAGAAACTTTCTTAATTGGAAATTTAGATTTGAAATATATGATAGCTGAAAATTCATCATTTTTGGTTTTCTACAATAGTGCTTATGTGAAAAACACTTTAGCTTCATCATTTCAAAACGATTTCCCGAAAGGTTTTGGTGCTGGAATGAATATTGAATCTAAAGCAGGTGTTTTTTCTTTGTATTATGCAGTGGGTTCTCAGAAAAATAATCCAATTTTGTTCAATTCAGCGAGAATTCATTTTGGCTTTGTAAATTATTTTTAATGATAAAAAGATTATTTGTTTTAGTGATTTTGGGATTAAGTTTAGGGTATTTATACGCTTTACCTAAGGATACTATAGTTACTAAAATCAATCTAATTGATTCTTTAAACACTGCTGCGGCAAGTCAAATCAAATTTACCAGATCCGATTTTACATTATTAGATTCTTTAAGAAAGGATTCAATAATAAGAGGTATTGCTTTTCCTTATGAAAATTTACAAAACGCAGAAGGACTTGATGAAATAAAATTTGAGAGTAGAACTTTACCTGGCGTAAAAGAAATTGAATTCAGAAAAAAGAGAGATGAAAATTGGAAGTTTTGGATTTTAATGGCAATTATCTTTTTTGTAGCTACTGTTCGATTAATGAACTTAAAACGATTCGATGAAATTATATCATCGGCTTTTGAAATGAGTTTTGATTTAAAAGTTTGGAAAGATAAAAGTCCCAATTACCTATTAACTTCTTTAGCAATATTCTTAGGATTTATTGCTTCCGGAGCACTTTTTTCTGTAACCTACGCTGAAAGAAAGAGTTTAATTGAGGTAAATTCAGATATTTCTTTGTTTTGGACAGTTTCGCTTGGAATGATAATCGTATACCTGGCTAAAATTATTTTGAATCTTTTTATCGGATTTATTTTCAAAACTCAGCAACTTTCTCAGTTATTTCTATTTAATGCCATCTCAATTAGCAATTTAGTAGGTCTTTTTTTGATAGGTTTCAATTTACTTTATATCTATGTTCCTGATGTTTCAATTGTCAGATTTATAGGAGCTTGTGCGATAATTATTATCCTTGTAGGATTCATTTTTAGAATGGTTAAAAATTTATTAATGGGTGTCAACGTTAGTAAATATCCAACCATATATCTTTTTACTTATCTTTGCGCCTTCGAAATATTACCCTGGTGTGTCGTATTTAAACTATATTTAAATACTTGGTTCAATTGAAAAACGCGAAAATAAAAAGTATCATCATCTCTCAGCCGAAACCGGAAAGCGAAAAGTCGCCATGGTTTGAGCTTGCCAAAAAGTACAACTTAAAAATGGATTTTCGTCCATTTATTCAAGTAGAACCCATTGGTGCTAAAGAGTTTAGACAGCAAAAGATTAATATCCTTGAACATACTGCTATCATTCTTAATTCAAGAAATTCAATTGATAATTTCTTTAGAATGTGCGCCGAATTAAAGCTTGAAATTCCTGCAGAAATGAAATATTTCTGTGTAAACGAAAGTATTGCTAATTATTTGGCCAAATATATTCAGGTTAGAAAACGTAAAGTATTTGTTGGAAAAGGTACTGAAATTGAATTATTGACGGTTTTTAAAAGTCATCCTACAGAGAAGTACTTATTCCCTTGTTCAGATTGGAGAAAACAGGATATTGAGAAGTTTATGAAGAAGAGTAAAATTGCTTTTAAGGAAGCATTTTTTTATCGCATAAAATCTTCTGATTTATCTGATTTGACCAATGTAAATTATGATATAATTGCATTTTTTTCTCCAGCAGATATTCGTTCACTTTTTGAGAATTTTCCTGAATTCAAACAAAACAAAACTCTCATAGCTGGATTTGGCGCAACCACTATCAAAGCTATGATTGAAGCCAAGTTGGAGGTCAATGTTCAGGCTCCAACTCCGCAAACTCCTTCAATGGTAATGGCTATTGATAAGTTTATTGAAGCTCATCACAAAGCTTAATACCCGTAAACACTGGTAATATACGCTTTTCTTAATTTTTTAGTTATTAGTAAAATTCTTGTTTAATTCGATTTTTTTCGTATTATTGTTTTTTGATACTTAATAGCTAGTGCCAATGAATTTAAGCTTTACAAAAATATTAATGCTGGTAGCAGGTCTCTCTGTCTCCCTGATAGCCAGTGCACAACAGGATCCTCACTATAGCAATTTTATGCATAATAAACTTGCTTTTAATCCAGGCTTTGCTGGTAACGGGGATAAGTTTTGTGCGACATTGCTTCATAGAAGCCAATGGGTTGGCTTTGGTGGCGGACAAGAAGGTGATGTGCCTCGTGGTGCAGCTCCAACAAATCTTGTTGGTTCTTTTAATGCACCAATTGGTAAGCGCATAGGTTTAGGTGTTCATATTTTAAGAGACGAACTTGGTTTCGCATTGGCTACAACTCCAACTTTATCTCTTTCATACAAACATCCTTTTCAAAATGAAGATGTTTTAGCTATAGGTTTTAGCGCAGGTTTGATGCAAAAATCACTTGATGGAACAAAATTAAAACCTTTAGAAGATGGTGATGCTAAAATTCCAAATGTTAATGTAAGCGGCACTACCATGGACTTTGGCGCAGGTATATATTATACCAGACCTAGTCTTTCTGTTTTTGATAATTTTTATGCAGGTATTTCCGCAACTCATCTTAACCAAGGCAAAGTTACCTACGAATGGCCACAAGGAAGAAGAACAGATGACTTAAAAATGCATTACTATTTTATGGCTGGTGCGGAGTATGCTTTAAGTGGAGGTTATTTTAAATTACAACCAAATTTGATTGTAAAAAAAGATCCTGCAAAGATTCAAACAGATATTAATTGTTTTTTAATCTGGAACGATAAATTACATGGTGGACTAACTTGGAGACCAATGGATGCAGCTGTAGTTTTGTTTGGATATCAACTTGGAGGATTATACGCAGGTTATTCTTATGACTTAACTACCTCACGCATACTTAAATACAGTTCAGGCTCCCATGAAATAATTTTAAGATATTGCTTCGGTATTAAATATACCCCAACAACAAAACCTCCAGTTCCAATCCTAACTCCGAGGTTCATGTAATAAAAAATTGAATGTCGCGTTTTTAACCCATTCAATCAAAAACTTGCATTTCATAATTGATTTAATAAATTTGCCAGAATCGACTAATTATAAACTGAAATAAGATGAAGACATTAAGGTGGTTTGTATTTTCCTTTTTTGTGACCTCACTCGCTAGCTGTGGGCTGAGTTCAGATAATGGGGAACTAAACGGTGTAGGTGGGCGTAAGGCCTGGTTTCACCCTCAACCCTACGGAACGGTTTATATACCTTCAGGAACCATCCACGTGGGTGCGAATGAACAGGATATTCCAAACTCAATGATTGCTCCTAACAAGCAAATCACAGTTACCGCATTCTACATGGATGAAACCGAAATTACAAATAACGAATATCGTCAGTTTGTTGATGAGGTTTTAGACTCAATCTTCCGTGATAAAATGGGAGAAAAATTCCAAATTCCATTAACGGATCCAATTTCTGGTGAAGAAACAGGTGAGCACGCTATCAATTACCGTGAAAGAATTGAAGAGGAAGATATGAAGAATGGTGATATCCAGGATTTATATTACCAAGGTGGTGAAATCTATTATAGAACAAAACAGTACGATGTTAGAAAAATCAAATATCGTTACGATTATATCGATTTACGTGCTGCTGCTCAATTGAAGCGCCAAGATGGTTATAAAGTTTCAAGAGAAAAGTTCAAGAAACAAGAAGAAGTTGAAATCTATCCTGATACTTTAGTATTCATGCGTGATTTTACTTATGCTTACAATGAGCCTATTTCTACAATGTACTACTGGCATCCGAAATATGATGATTATCCTGTAGTTGGAGTTAACTGGAAACAAGCAAGAGCGTTCGCTCATTGGAGAACATTTAAATTAAATGCTTTCTATTCAATGAACGATGAAAATGGTGTTACTGCTTTCCGTTTACCAACAGAATATGAGTGGGAATATGCTGCTCGTGGTGGAAGAGATCAAAGTATGTACCCTTGGGGTGGTCCTTATGTAAGAAATGCTAAAGGTTGTTCTTTAGCTAACTTCAAACCAGGTCGTGGTGATTATGGCGCAGATGGTGGTGTTTACCCAATTCGTGTTGCTTCTTATTTCCCTAATGATTTTGGTTTATATGATATGAGTGGTAATGTTGCTGAATGGACAATTTCAGCCTATGCAGAGTCAGCTCATTTATTCACTCATGATCTCAATTCAGATTACCAATACGATGCCAAAGATGAAGATTCTGAAACCCTCAAAAGAAAAGTAATCAGAGGTGGTTCTTGGAAGGATATTGCTGCTTTCGTACAAGTTGGATCTCGCTCTTATGAGTACCAAGATTCATCTAACTCTTACGTAGGTTTCCGTACCGTTCAAAGTTACGTTGGTCGTTCAAACAGAGATAAAAAGTAATCAAACAATTATTAAATAACACTTAAACAAAACAAGCAGATGAAAAACAGTTTTTTAGAAAGTAAACTTTTCAAGTCAATCATGGCGAAAGCCTACGGTATTGGTGCCGCAGTCGTTATCATTGGTGCATTATTCAAAATTCTTCACTTACCTGGTGCTGATGGAATGCTTATGGTAGGACTACTAACTGAAGCCGTTATTTTCTTTATCTCTGCATTCGAACCACCTCATCAAGAGCCAGATTGGACATTAGTTTATCCAGAACTTGCTGGTCTTGAGCCAAAAGAAAAGAAATCAACTTCAAACAAAGGTAGCTTAACTCAACAATTAGATAAAATGTTGGAAGATGCTAAAATAGGTCCAGATTTAATTTCTAGCCTTGGTAATGGTATTCGTGCTTTAAACGATAATGTTACAGATTTAAAAGATTTATCTAAAGCTGCTTCAGCAACTGAAAGCTACACTAAAAATGTACAACAAGCTGCTGATTCTTTAACTGGAATCAATACTTCATATTCTAAGGCTGTAAACGCTATGGAAGGTTTAGTTAATGCTTCTGAAGGTTCAAGAGAATATGGAGCTCAAATCGAAAAAATGACTAAAAATCTTTCTTCATTAAATTCTATTTATGAATTAGAGATTTCTGAATCAAATAACCACTTGAAATCTATCAATGAATTTGTTGGAGGTTTATCTAAAGTTGTAAATACTTTAAATGAGTCTAACAATCAAGCTGAGCATTTCAGATCAGAAATGGATAAATTGTCTAAAAACTTAGGTAATTTAAACAATGTTTATGGCAATATGCTTGCAGCTATGAATGTTCGTAGCAACTAAATTCAATCATTATCGAACTTTAAACAAAATTAAGATTTAAGAAATGGCAGGAGGTAAAGTAAGCGTTAGGCAGAAGATGATCAATATGATGTATTTGGTGTTAACAGCATTGTTAGCATTGAATGTATCTGCTGAGATTCTGAAGGCCTTTCATATGGTGGAAATAAGCATGGATCGTGCCGGAGAAAATATTGATAAGAAAAATATCAATACTTTAAAGGCAATCGATAAATACCACAAGGAAATCAGTCCTGGCGACCCTAAAGGAAAAGAAGCTTATGATAAGTCTTTAGAAGCGAAAAAAATCGCTGATGAAGGTGTTAAATATTTTGCTGATTTAAAAACTCAATTAATTGAGGCAGCAGGTGGTCGTAAAGATGGTAAAGCAGAAGAAGAAGTTGCTCAAGCGAGTAATATTGAAAAGCATGCTAACTTGATGATTAATCAAGGAAAAGGAAAGGAAGTTAAAGCTAAAATTCTTGACATCAAGAATAAATTATTAGCTCTTTTGCCTAAAGAAAAACAAGCTGAAGTGAAATCAGATTTAATCATTGAAGATCCTAAAGATGGTCAATCTTGGGAATCAGAAATGTTTGAACATACGCCTTTAGCAGCTGTTGTTGCTTTGATTTCTAAAACTCAAAATGATATCAAAAATACTGAAGCGCAAGTTTTAGATATTATCAAAGGTTCCATTAAAGATGATGTTCTAATAGTTGATAAATTAGAAGCTAAAATCATTCCTAATAATGGTACTTATATCACTTTAGGAAACAAATATTCTGCAGATATCTTCCTTGCTGCTTCAAGCTCAAGAACAAATCCTGATATCTCAGTAAATGGTTCTAGTGTAAAAGTTGAAGGTGGAGTAGGTAAATATGAAGTTACTGCAACAAGAGAGGGTGAAAACAAATTCAAAGCTGTTATCATTACTCCGGATGCTCAAGGTAGACCAAAAAGAGATGAAGTTGAAGGTACTTTCTTTGCATTATCTCCATTAGCAGTAATTTCTGCAACTAAAATGAATGTAGTTTACATTGGTTTGGATAATCCAATTTCAGTATCTGTACCAGGTGTTTCATCCCGTGAAGTTTCTGTAACTGCTTCAGCAGGTGGTAAATTAAGACCAGATAAACAAGATGGAACTTTCCTTTTAAATGTTGATGGTACTCAAAGAGAAATTACCATTAATGCTACTGTAAATGGTAAAGTAATGGGTTTCCAAAAATACCGTGTTCGTCCAATCCCTAAACCAATGCCTCAGTTAGGTTCTATTTTCCAAAGTGGATCTTACTCGGCAGGTGAAATCAAAGCTGCTAACTTTGTTATTACAGCATTAAAGGATTTCGCATTCGAAGGTGTTAACTTCACAACTTTAAGATGGACATTAATTTATCAACCTAAAAGAGGTGATGGTAAATTTGCTCCTGGTAGTGGTACAAATATTAGTGGAGAAGCAAAAGCATTATTGAACTTAGCAAAACCTGGTGATACTTATACTTTAACAGGTATCAGTGCTCAAGGTCCTGCTGGTCCTGTGCAATTGCCTTCATCTTTAACAGTTTCTGTTAGACAATAAGAAAAAGTAAAAGGCGTTTTAAAATTATTCAATAAAGACAATGAAGAAGTCAATAATTATCCTGATGTTTAGCATGCTTTCTTTTGCAAGTTTTGCTCAAGGTGTGTATGATGATTTCATATACAATCGTCAGGCTGTAACTGAAAGGAAAGTTATTCCATGGCCATATTTGCGCGAAGCTGATGTGTTTTTCGCTAAAAGGGTTGTGAGAATAGTGGATACCAGAGAAAAACAAAACCAGCCAATGGCTTGGCCTAAAAATCCTTTGAGTGTTGTTCTTTATAACAATATTAAAGAAGGTAAAATCATTCCTTACAGAGATGATTCTTTGTCTTCTCAAATGTCAATTGAGTATTTCATGACGCTTGGTACTGATACTGATTATATCGAAGTTCCAATTGATCCAAATGATCCTTCTTTAACAAGAACAGATACGATTATCAGTCCTATGATTCCTGAATTACGTATTCAAAAATTCAGAATTGTAGAAGATTGGTTGTTCGATAAAAAGCATTCTCAAATGTATGTGAGAATCGTGTCTATCGCACCTCGTTACAATGTGAGAATTAAAGGAGTTGATTTAGGTGAACAAGATTTATGTGTATTGAAATACCATGCTAAAGATGGTAGTGGTGAAGCTGATTTGAGACATATTTTGGTGAATTATGAAATATTCAATCGACAGAATGATGCTGCCAGATTAACTTTTGACGATTGGTTTGAAAACAGATTGTTTACTAGCTATATCGTAAAAGAAGCTAACCAACAAGACATGTATATCAAAGAATACGATGCTTTCAAAGACAACGGAGTAGCTGCTCTATTGGAAGGTGAAAGAATCAAACAAGAACTATTCGAAAAAGAACATGATTACTGGGAATACTAGTAGAAATATTTGAAAGGGGCTTCGGCCCCTTTTTTTATGCTTTATTCTATAGTTTATATTAATAATTAGATGTTTTATTATTCAATAGTTTTATGTTCTATTTGATGCACAATTGACAATAGAGATTTTACATTCGAGTGTTTACCATCTTTAACAAATCCTGAAATAGAAAACCTGTATTTGTTTCATTTCTCCCATTGATTTTATTGTTGTTTAACTTGAATTTATAGGAACTTCGAAAGTTTAGCTCTAGGTTAATCAATATACTCCTTTTAGTCCTTAATGTCCTTTTTGTTTAATAAAATACTTTTGTAGCAATACTGTTTTGAATTTTTGATTTTATGTTATTTAAAACAATCATTTATAAGAAAATTTATCATAAGCTTAAGACTAAATTCTTTATTGAATTGGTATCTAGCTTTGAAAAACATAATAATTTCATCAATTTTAAATTGTAGTTTTATATTTCTAATAATTAAATCTTCATTTTACTAATTCAGCAAAAATATTTGTTACATTTTTTGAAATTTAATTCATTGAAAACTAAACACTAACCGGATTGCCACAAAGAAAATTTAAAATAAATTGAGATAAGATTTGTTTTTTGGAAACATTATCTATCTTTGCACTCCCCTAAGGGAAGGGAGGCATAGCTCAGCTGGTTCAGAGCATCTGCCTTACAAGCAGAGGGTCCTTGGTTCGAATCCATGTGCCTCCACAAAAACCTGATAAATTTTATCAGGTTTTTTTTATGCCCTTGCTCTAATTTTAATACAAATCTTCATCATTATTCATGTTATGTTAATTTGAATTCTTTTTGGGCGAAATAATTAAACCGAAATTCGTTTTTTACTTATGATGAATAAATGGTTTAAATATTCTTTGATTACTTTGATGGCCTTAGTATTGCTCTTTTTTAGTCTTGCAATCTATGTTTATCAGAATCTTGATCAATTCAAAGCTTATGCACTTAAAGAAATTAATAAACAACTGAAGAGTGAAATTTCAACTGGTAGAATTGATTTGAATCTATTTGCAGATTTTCCACGGGTAAGTATAACATTTAATCAGGTTTCAATTGCAGATCCTATTCAAAAGGATTCTATACTCTTTAAAGCTAAAAATCTATACCTCGGTTTTAATTTTTATGATGTTTTGCAAAAGAAGTATTTGCTTCAATCATTAATTGCTGATTCCGCAATCATTAATGTTTATATAAATAATAAGGGATTAGCTAACTATGATATTTTTAAATCCGAAAATGATTCAAAATCTAAACCTTCATCATTTAAGTTTGAGTTGAACCTGCTTAAACTTAAAAATTCATATCTTAGTTTTAAACAAGAAAACCCCAATCAGTTTTATTCTGTCTTTTTTAAAGAAACAAGTCTATCAGGGAATTTTAGTGATAAAGAATTCGAATTGAAAACATATGCTGATGCTTTTGTTCAATCGATAAATCTTTCAGGACTAGAATTAATTCATCAAAAACCCTTAATTCTGGATTTAAATTTTTTGGCCAAGCCTTCCGATGGTTTGTATACAATAAAAGAAGCTAAGGTTAAATTAAGCATGTTAAATTTACTTCTAAGTGGAAATATTAAACAAGCAAAAACTTTCACTGATTTTAACCTGAATTTTAAAGGTGATAAAATTAAAATTCAAGATCTATTAAGTTTATTCCCTTTTCAATTGCCAGAAAGTATGAATGACCTAAAAAGTGAAGGGTCTGTTTATTTTACCGGTAAATATTTTGGTAAAGAATCTAAATATTCAAAACCGAAATTGAACTTGGATTTTGGAGTTGAAAATGGATCATTAATAAATTCTGCTAATGGAATTAAATTATCAAATATCTATTTTAAAGGTAATTTTATTAGTGGAAAGGATGAACAGCAATTAGGTAATTTAAAAATTGAAGGTCTACAGGCTCAATTGGGTGAAGAATCTTTGGGAGGTGCTATCGATATTGAACTCTCTAAAAACGCAAAATTGAATGCGAAATTGAAAGGTGGTTTTGATTTAATGGAATTTCAAAAATTAGTTCAACTTAGTTCTATAAAAAGTATCAATGGAATGGCAAAGTTTAACTTATTCCTAAATGCAGAGCAAGTTAATGGTGTTTGGAATTGGATGAATTCTAAAAATACTGTTGAAATGGAAATGAAAGGTAACGAAATTGTATTAAACGATTTTACGAAGCCAATTCAGAATTACAATATCAGCTTTGTTTTAAAGGATGAAAATATTCAAATTTCAAATCTTGAAATAAAAATAGGTAAAACTGATTTAAAAGGTATTGGGTATTTGCCAGGATTTTTATCTGATAATAAAAGTAAAATATTGGAAATCGATTTAAAATCGGAATCCAATTATTTAGATGCACAAGATTTAATGATTTATGAACCATCAAATTCATCTACAGAATCAAATCAAACCGCGGGCAAGGAAATTCTAATTCATTTAAAAGCTAATGCAGAATCTTTTAAATATCAAGATTTAATTGGCAAATCATTCAGAGCAGATTTGGAGATTAAAAACGGTTCAATAAATATTATTGATTTAAAACTAAATGCATGGGGAGGTTTGGTTCAAACTAATGGAAAATTCGACTTTTCTGGAAAGAATTTTATTCTAGAAGCAGAGCCTAAACTTCAAAATGTTAAAGTGAAACAATTACTAAAGGAGTTCAATGATTTTGCTCAGGATGCTATTAAATCAGAACATATTGATGGAACTTTGAGCTGTAATTCAAAAGTGCTTATGGTTTGGGATGATAAATTTAATTTTCTAAAACCAAAGTTTAAGGCTGTTGCAGAATTAAACATGAAAAATGGTCAACTAATTAATTATCAACCTTTATTCGCGCTTTCAAAATTTATAGATATAAACGATTTGAAAAATTTGAAGTTTAATGAAATGTCAAATACCCTTGAAATAGTTAATGAGAAAATGATTATCCCCGAAATGGATATCAAAACAAATGCTATTTCTTTAAGTATTTCAGGTAACCATACTTTTGAAAATTATTTAGATTATCATTTAAAAATAACCTTATCTGAACTATTAAATAAAAAGAGAAAGGTAACAGAAAATGAATTTGGAGAAGAAGCCGATGCCCCAGGAAAAGTTAATTTATTTTTGAGTATTAAAGGTCCGGCCAATAACTTAAAGTTTGTTTATGATAAAAAGGCTGTAAGAGCTAAAATAGCAGCCGACCTAAAAAAAGAAGGAGCTACTATTAAAGAAATTATAAAATCTGAAATTGGTTTTACAAAAGATACCACAATCAAACAAAGCAATAAGAAAGATGGAAACAATGATGAACTTGAGTTTGAACCAGAATAAAGGATTCAAATTCTTAACCTTGCTTGTATTTGGTTTTATTTATGCAAATTCTATAAATGCACAAAGTAATTCTGAATATTCATTTGGAATAAGTGTAAGTCCTACTGCTTCAATTTCATTAATAAGCGGTAATCGTTGGATTGATTATCTGGATTCCACCAATTCAAATCAAGTGTTAAAAACTAACCTTCAAATTCATGCTTGGGTTAATAAGACATTAGGAAAGGAATTAGATTTACAATTTGGTTTAGGTTATGCAAATATTGGCTTTCAAAGAGCCCAAAAGAGTTTAAGATTCAAAGATTATACATACCCAGGCATTGCAACTGGTATTGTTGAAGATTTTTCAAATACTGAAAAACGATTGGATTATTATTATCAGTTTCAATATTTACAAATTCCAGTGTTATTGAATATGCAGGTAGGTCGTTCAAAAGATTTTAAGTATCGTTATTCATTTAGCACCGGACTCACCTTGAATACTTTAATTAAGCACAAACTGGTTGCAGAAACTATTTCAGGTTATTATATTGACGGTAATGAAAAATTTGTGCTCGATTCAACCGGGTTTAATGCAAGAAGATTTTCACTTCAGGTTCAATTAGGTATGAAAGGTGATTTTAAAATCGATAAAAAGACAAGGGGTTTTGTTCAACCATTATTAGCTTTTTACCCTATTTCTATTAGTTCGGGTAATAGGAAAATTAATCCATTTTTATTGATGATTAATGTTGGTATCAACTATTCATTTTTAGAATAATGCATCCAGAAATAAATAGATTTACAATTCGGGTTTATGGTTTGTTAATTAATGAACAAAATCAAGTACTGCTGGTTCATGAGCGTATGCCTGAATTAGAATTCACTAAATTCCCAGGAGGTGGTTTAGAATTTGGAGAAGGAACTGCCGATTGTTTAATTAGGGAATTTAAAGAGGAAACTGGTTTAGATGTTCTAGTTAAAAGACATCTTTATACAACAGATTTTTTTCAGCAAAGTGCTTTTCGTAAAACAGATCAACTCATTGCAATTTATTATTTGTTAAACTCTTTTGAAACGAACATTGTGTTACCGGAAAATGAAATTGTAATTGACATTGGAGGAAGAAAGGAATATCTCCGCTTTTTTTGGGTTGATTTTAGTGAATTGACTGAAGATTTAGTCAGTTTTCCAATTGATAAATTATTAATTTCAAAAATTAAAGATGGAGAATTAGGTAGATTGGCATAGAATTTTCTATATTGTTTTAATATTAATATTCGATATGAGAAATCTAATTGTTTTTGCTTTACTCGCACTCATGGCATGTAATAGCCAACCTAAAGATATGGTGGAAGTGAAAGGTCCATTTGATTCTAAATCTTATAAAAGTAATAATAGATATTTCAGAGCCGTTTCATCTGGCGAAAGTCAGAATTTAGAAACTTCAAAAAGTAAAGCCCGTTTAGTTGCAAACCAAAGACTAGCGTCTGCAGTACAAACTGATATAAAAATGGTATCAGAATCATATCAAAACGAAAGAAATATTGAAAATAACTTAGGTGATTTTGGAGAGCGTTTTCAACAATTAACCAGAGAAGTTTTAAATCAAAGATTAGACGATGTAAAAACCATCGGTGAAAAAACTTATGTAAAGAAAGATAAAAATTATATTACCTGGATAGCAGTCGAAATGCACAAAAGAGATTATTACAAGAGGTTAAAAAGGGAAGCAAAAGAAAATGCTAAACTCACTGAAAAAGAAAAGAAAATGGTTGAAGAAATGATTAATGATGCCATTGAAAAAGCTGAGGACTAATATTAGCTATATTAATTGATTGTTAAATTAAAAATAATGTATAATTTCTTTTTTATATTGTGGGATGCCAAAACTGATAGAAAAAGATGATTTCTCAAAAGCACTAAAATTAGAGAAGTTGAAGCTGGATATTTTAGCTCCGGCCTTAATGAAGCTGCTTAAACTAGAAAAAGTTAATGATATTTATGATCAATCTTCAGGTGAAGTAGGTATAGATTTTGCGAACGAAGTACTAAAGCAGTTTGGTGTAGATTATGAAGTAAGTAATGATGATTTAGATAATATTCCTAAAAAAGGCCCTTTTATTTTAGTAGCTAATCATCCATATGGAGGAATTGATGGGATTATTTTAGTTTCATTAATCTCTAAAATCAGACCCGATTTCAAAATTGTTGCTAATTATTTATTGCAACAAATTACACCAGTGAAAGATTATATCATCCCAGTAAATCCTTTTGAAAATATAGGTGATAAAGGGATGAATATTTCCGGAGTTAAACAACTTTTGGAGCATTTAAAAGAAAGTCCATTAGGAATTTTCCCTGCAGGAGAAGTAAGTGCTTTAAAACTAAATAACCTTAAAATTTCTGATAAGGAGTGGGAACCTGTTGTGGGTAGAATTCTTTCAAAAGCGGGTGTTAAAATCGTTCCAGTTTATTTTTCAGGTCATAATAGTGTTGCCTTTAATTTATTGGGATTATTACATCCTAATTTAAGAACTATCAAACTACCCTCCGAAATGTTTAATAAAAAGCAAACGATAAAATTAAGGATAGGCAAGCCAATTCCTTATAAAGAGGTTGCTGAATATAGTAGTAAAGATTTATTGAATTATGTTAGAGCTAAAACTTATGCTTTAGGTGCTTCAATGCCTAAAGAAAATTTAGTTCGAAATACCTTAACCAGATTAAAGAAGCCTCAAGATATCATTAGTGAAACACCATTATCTGAAATTAAGAAAGATATTGAATCGATTCAACCTGCAAATAAACTTTTAGATTATGATACATATAGTATTTACATTGAATCGGCTCAAAGAATCCCAGCTATTCTTAGAGAAATATCGCGATTAAGAGAAATTACTTTCAGAGCAATCGGTGAAGGAACGAACAGAAGCTTTGATTCAGATTCCTATGATTCATATTACAAACATTTATTTATCTGGGATAAAGTAAATGAAAAGATTGTAGGAGCATACCGAATAGGGGAGGGAGATAAAATGTTTAAGAAGTTTGGTGTAAAAGGATTTTATCTCAATGAACTTTTTAAAATTGATAGAAAATTATATCCAATATTGTTCCAATCAATTGAAATGGGTAGGTCTTTTGTAAGAGAAGAATACCAAAGAAAGCCGGCTCCATTAATGTTATTATGGAAAGGTATCAATTTGTATATTAAAGCAAATCCTGAAAGATTTAAATATATGATTGGCCCTGTAAGTATTAGTAATAGTTTTTCTACCTTAAGCAAAGATTTATTGGTTGCTTATATTAGACATAATCATTGGGATACCCAATTAGCTAAATGTGTAGAGCCAAGAAAAGGATTTCACTATCAAGCTAAAACTGATGGCAAAGGAATGCTTATGCTCAAACACAGTGGGGATTTGAAACTTTTGGATAATTTTATTGGTGATATTGAAGGTGCACAAAAATTAAAAGTGCCAGTTTTGGTGAAGAAATACCTGAAACTAAATGCTAAAATCATTGCCTTTAATGTTGATCCAAAATTCAATGATGCATTAGATGGCTTTTTATTGGTTAAAGTAGCAGATATTCCTGATGAGGCCTTTGATATGGTAAACAGATAATAAAAAAGGAGGTTCGTTTTAAAACAAACCTCCTTTTTTTATACATTAATAAGTGATTATTACACTTACATATATCTGTTACCAACCCAAACTATTCTTCTATTTATAAAGTCAGCATTTGTAAAACTAGCATTACCCGCGGCATTGCCACCTGTTAAATGAAAATCGCTAAATGCAGCATGTGAATTGATGAAGCCAGCTCCTGTAAAGTTAAATGAAACCGGTACATATATTTCATTCATTGCATCTTCAATTAAATTTCTTGATGTTTCATTAGTAGTATAAGCTCCGCAAGTTAAAGCTCCTTTTTGAGAAGCTAAAGCCACTGCCTTTTGAATTGAATCATTTAAGTTTTTTGTTTTGATGATAAAAACAACTGGACCAAAACATTCATTATTATATAAGTTTGAATCGTTTTCGTCTAATTCAATAACTACAGGACTTGCTATTCTCGCATCTTTGAATTCTTCATTTAAAATAGATTTTGAATCAACAATCTTTTTATGATTTGAAGCATTTAAATCACTAACTCTTTTAAATGTAGCTTCTGCCTGAATAGCACCAAGTGTACCTGGGCCTGCTTTTGGATGATCTATTAAGCCATTGAATCCGGCTTTAATAGCTTCTACTGTTTCATCAAAACTAAGCTTGCCTTCTGATGTTTGAACACCCTCTTCTGATATAAAAATGTTTTGAGGAGCTGTACACATTTGACCACTATATAAAGATGCTGAAAATGCAATATTTCCTGCAACAGCTTTTAAGTCGGCAACAGAGTCTAAGATAATAGAATTAACCCCTGCTTTTTCACTAATAGTTGTTTTAGGTAATGATTCAATATAGTTTCCAAATTCAGAGTTACCTGTAAAATCAACTTGTTTGATTGAAGGATGTTCTGCCAGTTCTTTAGTAATTGGAGTTTGAATTGAATCTATAGCCATTTGAACAGTGTTGCTATCAAAACCTTGTTGTTTTAGTACTTGTTGCAATTCAGAAATAACAATAGCAATAGGTAATACAGATTTAGCATGTGGTTTTACAATACAAGCACTACCACTAATTAAACAAGCATATAAACCAGGAACAGTATTCCAAACAGGGAAAGTAGAACAGCCAATAACTAAACCCAATCCTTTTGGCATAGGTTTAAAGTTCTTTTTAATAGTTAAATCAAATTTACCCATCGATTTAACCCAATCTGTTTCATGAACAAATCTTGTTAGTTCAGCATAACCCATAGCAATTGCTTCCAAAGCACGGTCGTTTGCATGTGGACCTGAAGCTTGAAAACTCATCATATAAGATTGTCCAGTTGTATGCATTGTAGCATAAGCAATATCAAAGAAACGAGCTTTAACTCTTTCAAGTGATTCAATTAATAAACCCGTTCTTTCTTCAATACTTGTTTTTGCCCATGACTTTTGAGCCAGTTCTCCATTAGATATTAAATCATTAACGGATAGCTTAGGATATCGCACGCCAATACCTACTTGAAGAAAAGGAGAAACCTCTTCACCAATAAATTCTGAAGCGTTTTGGATTAATCCAGCAAAATTATTGTTCATCGTTTCACTTATCCATGCTTTTGCATTAGCATCTGCATCTTCTGGATAAGCCTTGGGATTCTCCGGATATGGAGTAAAGTATTTTCTTTCAGATAAAGCTTTTACTGCTTGGTGAAGCAATGACTCATGTTTTTGAAATAGGTTCATAGTATAAAATAAAAGAACAAATGTATAAGACTAAAGAGTTCAAACAAAGCGAAGCATTATTATATATATGTAAGTGAGAATATTTTTTTCATTTGAATAATTAATCTTTATGATGAAAGTATGAATTTACTGGGTGTTTCATTGATATAATATTGATGAGTTTTAAATTTTTGTCCTTCATTTACAGTGTATTTACAAGAAAGATTGATATTAGATTTGCAAATAAGATAAAGGTCTCTACTTTTGCAGCCCCTTAACGGTAGGGCAAAACAATAAGTTCTTTTACATCACAGAAAAATAATAAAAAGTTTTTCTTGCATTAAATAAAAAGTTGCATACCTTTGCAACCCCTTTAAGAGAAAGAGTTTAAAGATTGTTCTGTGAAAATTTAAGTTACAAAAAATAAATAAAAATATTTCTTGTTAATTTAAAAATAACACTTACCTTTGCACTCCCTTAACGAAGAGAGATAAAGAGAAGAAGAGATAGGAGAAGGGAATTTAAAATTTGAAATTTTGAAAGACTAACGAAAGTTAGTAATAAAAATAAAGTTCTTTGAAGATATGAAATAGCAAGCACTTTATCAGTGATGATAG
>JAIYDG010000439.1 GCA_027487625.1 Bacteroidota bacterium | reverse complement strand
TAAGCAATTGTTCTTAAAACCTTGCACGTGAGTTATAAAAAACTAATTCAATTGATTGATAATTAGTGCAAAATTTAGATTTTCAGCAGGCACTTATATATATTTTTAGTAGGCCCTATTTAGTTGAATAGGAAATCTAGGATAAACATATATTTGCAAACATTATTAAAATTAATAAATACAAAAATATATGACAATGTTAGTTGGAAAAAAGGCACCTGTATTTAGTGCAGATGCTGTTGTTAATGGTGGTGATTTTGAAGATAATTTCTCTTTAACTCAGTACATCGGTAAAAAGCATGTTTTATTTTTCTTTTATCCTTTGGATTTCACTTTTGTATGTCCTACAGAAATTATAGCTTTTCAAGATAGAATTGCTGATTTCGAAAAAAGAGGTGTACAAGTTGTAGGATGTTCTGTTGATAGCAAATTCAGTCATTGGGCATGGTTAAATACTCCTAAAAATGATGGTGGAATTCAAGGTGTTGAATACCCATTGGTTGCTGATATCAATAAAACAATTTCTACAAATTATGGAGTAATTGCTGGTCATTATGATTACAACGAATCAAATGAATTGATTTGGGTTGGTAATGGCGGTGAAGCTGCTGTTGCTTACAGAGGTTTATTCTTAATCGATAAAAACGGAATTGTACGTCACCAAGTAGTAAACGATATGCCTTTGGGAAGAAATATTGATGAAGCATTAAGAATGATTGACGCTTTACAATTCTTCGAAGACAAAGGAGATGTTTGTCCTGCAAACTGGGAACAAGGAAAAGATGGTATGAAAGCAACTGCTGAAGGCGTTGCTGATTATTTAGGAAACCATTAATCAACATTAGTTATTAACCAAAGGCTTGTAGAGTTTATCTTTACAAGCCTTTTTTGTTGCTATCAATCCAAGCCTTAGAAATTACAAATGTTATAATTTTTGGTTTTAGGTTGTTAAGTAATTCAACCAAACATCAAAAAAATAAAACTAGGATTTGTAAACCAAAACTCCATTCAGAAATTACTCTATAATTAGATTGTATAAACCTGAATTGATTCTTATACTTAAACATCAATAAATGAACTAGTTGAATAAGAATTAAGCTGATAAAATAAATCAAAAACAAATCGCTAAAAATTGTAAGTAGAATAGTAATTACAGGAAAAACATACATAAAAACCAATAATGCATTTTTCATCCTTAAACTACTATAAATATTGGGAATATGATGCAGTAAATCAAATTTCGATTCAATAATTGAAACTGTAGTTACTCCGTACAAAACGGTAAAAAATATTAATCCTGCAAGAAAAATTGCATTAGTAGGAAAATTCATCAATACTTGAAAACAAATGGAAAAGGTATACAATAAGCTTATCAAAACTTCCTTTTTCAAAATTATCCATTTGTTTAAAAATTGATGAAACAAGAGGTAAATCAGCATTAAGACAAAAAGAAAAAAAGAGAGTAAGTAATCCCTTTGATTAAAATAATTGACTACTAAAAAGAGTCCAAGCAAAATAAATAAGCCAATAGAATAAAATAAAGGTGTTTGAATTTTGAATAGTAAATAATGTCTTCTACTTATATTTTTACCATAGATTTGAATATCTCTAAAATGATCAAACCAATAAACCATTAAAGTGCCAAAAATCAACAAAATCAATAGTTCAGGACGGCTAGAATTATCAAAGGTTTTGTTAATAGAAATAAATCCTATTGCTGCAACAATAGCAATATCAATACTTAACGCATTCAAATAAAAGAAAAACAACCTTATTAAGTTCACTTCAAAAAATTGATATCAATGTTAAATAGAATGAAAACACTAAACAAACTATTCCTGCTTTTTATACTTCTAAATTCAAATTTAGCATTTGCTCAGGATGAAAGGCCAGCAACCGGAACAAATAATTGGTTTGTTGAACTTGGTGGTTCAGGTTTATTTTATTCATTAAATTATGAAAAGTACCTATTCAAAAACCGTCAAGAAAACTTAACTTTAACTGCTAGAGTTGGAGCCGGTTTTAACCCAATAGATTATACCTTTCTTAATACTTTATATTTAGAAAAAAACACATTCATGGTTCCATTTACAAGCAGTTTATTAATTGGTGAACAAAAAGATAAACTTGAAGTCGGAGCAGGCTTTACCATGTTAACCAAAGACTTTAGAGAACAAGAAATAGTTCCAACTTTAGTTTTAGGCTTACGTGTAATTGAAAGTAATCGAATTTGTTTTAGAATAAGTTATGTACCACTTTTTAGGAAAGAAGAATATTTACATTGGTTGGGAGTAAGTTTAGGAATGAATTTTGGTAAAATCAGGTAATTAGAATCTGAAATATTTTAAAATCATTAAAATGAAAACCTGAATAATCTATTGTTTAATTTTTTTGTCAGATTTAAAAACTAAGGAATTCCTTAAAGTGCTATTTTATGAAAATTGCGCTTTAACAAAATGGAATTTTACAGAAAAATTTATAATCACTTAAATAAGCTAATAGCCGTCCACATATTAATTTAATGTTACCAAATAGTAATTATTATCAAATGTAATTATTAAGGAAAAAATATTTGAAATCATGTTTTATCTATTTTAATTGGAAACATGAAACCACAATACCAATACATCATTGAATCTGAATTTTTAAAACCGAATAGTTTTCATTCAGACATAAATGAACTATATGAAGTTATAACCCCTATCTATAAATCAAGGGAAGGAATTATTCATCCTAAATTTGGATTCTGCAAAGATTTAATCTGCAGTAATAATATGGCTACTGAACCCATTACTATTTATTTAGGTGACAATGATAAAGGAATTGACCAATAAACTTTTAGATTTAGACACCTTAATTTGGTACCTAGAAGGCAATGAAAAGCTTCCTTTAGAGATTAGAGAATTAATAGAAAATGATAATGGCTTAAATTATGTAAGCATGACAAGTATTTGGGAATTAGCTATTAGGGTTCAAAACAAAGAAATTGAACTTCATTTCCCATTTAGAGTGCTTGAGACCATCCTTTTTCAAAATCATTTTTTTTTTTTTTTTTCTGGTATTAATGAATTTGAAACCGTAAGTAATTTACCCGGTGACAACCGTGAAATATTTAGCCGTATCCTTATTTCAACAGCCATCAACAAAAAACTAATTCTTATTTCAAACAAAGATTTTGATGAAATACAAGGTATGAAATTGGTTAAATGGAAAGCAAAATAAGTAAATTTTGTTATGACTATTTCTGTAAATAAAACCTCATAAACTCGTTTGGTTTAAGCCCGTATTCTTTTACTCTTCTTCTTTTTCCAAGGTATAAACTTTGAGGTAAACTTCTAATTCCTAATTGTTTACTTAATTCTCTTGTACCATTTACCAAATAATAATTAGGTTTTGCCTGATCTTGATAAATACTTAAATCATAACTTTTCTTTAAGTAAAGTACACAAATTACTTTCAGATGATTTGAATCGAGGGCAGCAATTTGTCTTAATAAAAGCGTATCTGAATCAAAGTTTTTGGTATTAGGACCGGCAAAGTAGATGTAAAGTTCTTTTCTTTTGAATTTTCTGAGTTTCTTTTTTTCTCCAGTTGCGAAATTTAATTTCACATTTGGTACTTTCTTGCCTTTTTTAATTCTACCTAAACCATTAGAAGTTTGGGTTGGTTTAATAATTAACTTTTTCCCTAATTTATCGGCGTATAAAATTTGAAAAACATTCCCATTTTTTTCAAAATAATTCTCATTTGCTTTGCTGCTAATAACTTGATATGAAAGCGAATTGGTTGCATCAAAAATGGTATCATTATAATTAATAAAAACAACTTTATCGGTATCAGCATCATTATAAAACCCATTTGAATTTGCATCATATAAAGCAATTCTAAATGAATCACTTTCCATTGTCATTATACCTGAACGAGCCAAAAATCTTTGTTCTCTATAGGTGTACTCTATTCCTGCAAAAATTCTTCCTTTATATGTATATGCATAATACTCATCCATATACTTTTTAAAATCGGCCTTACCAAACAACTTATTTCTGGTTAACTGCACTTTAATTCTTGCTAAACTATCAGAAGAATTAGCTAACTCAAACTCAATTGGAGGTTCATCAAAATAAGGTAAGGTAAATCTTGGATCATCAGTAAAATCAAAATTTTGGTTGTAATCTATAAACATATGTGGGTGTTTATGAAAAGGATTACATACCAAAACACTTACATAACCCGGATTTTGTTGAACATTTGAACCCGTAAAAAAAATATAACCGTAAGCATAATAGTTATAACCTGCAGGTTTTTTAATGATAATATTCTTTTCAGGTCGAAGGTTTTCAAAATCCATACTTTTAATTGTATCCCCTTGAGTCATAAATAAAGCCAATGTTATTTGGAATTTATGAAACCTTTCGTCTTTTGCATAATCAGTTAAATGAATAACAATACTATCATTTACAGCCGTTTGAGCCTTAGAATAATTCAAAGAAAAACTAAAAAACGCCAAAAAGATTATAACTGATTTTAAATCCCTCATAAAAAATAAATTAGCAAATACAAAAACGTAATTGACAAGGTAAAAATACTATTTACAGCTAAATATAAAATGATTTTCATTGGAGAATGAAAAAAATGAAAATCTGATTATAGGAGCTAATAAAATGAAAATTCAAACTGTTCGCACAATGAGTTTAAATCTATTCATAAAAAAGAATAAATCTATTTTGGAATTGTATAATAATAGCAATTAAAAATTAGGACTTACAACATATACTTAGTTTTCCTGATTTAAATGAAGCAATTGAGAATAAATATCCTGTAAGTTTTGGGCATATTTTAAAACTTGTTCAATTTCATTTCGATTGTTAGAATTTCTAAAAATAACTAATAAACCCAAAATAGATTCCTGAATTTCGATTTTACATGATTGAATTCCAGTTATAAAGTTTTCCAAATCAGCTTCATCTTTTAGAGAATCAACAATTCTTAAAATTTTGGGTGCATGATTCATAATTTCAATAGCATCGAAATTATTTTCATCAGTTTCAAATTGTTTTACTATTTCAAAACATGCATTTGCAAACAGGTAACTTTCCTTTCGAACTTCTTCAAAACTGAATTTTCCTTTCCCCCAAAAAATATTCATAACAATTTAATAATCTACTAAAAAACATGAATGAAATTAAAGATGAAAATGATGATATTCAGATGCCTATGTTAAAAATACAAAAAAGGGTCAAATCATTCGAATTGACCCCTTTTTTGACTAATTATTTAAAAAGAAATTATTTAGCAATTACAAATTTCATGGTTTTGAAACCATTTGCATTTTTGAAATTACAGAAATAAACTCCACTTTCTAAAGCAGAAAGGTTAAAGTTTGTATGAATATCTTTGGTATAAAACGTTTTGCTTTCGACCAATCTTCCACTCATATCAATTATTGAAATTTCTAATGGCAATGATTTGTTACCAGAAACATATATTGTAATCTCTTCTTTTGCCGGATTTGGGTACAATGAACTAACAAAATCATTTAAAAATTCTGGATATATTCCTGTACTTAAATAAGTAAATCCATTTATAAAAGCAATACCACTTGGTGTGGTTACTTCAATTGCTCCAGAAGCACCATTATCTGCTGCAGCCACAATTTGATTATTTGAAATTACCACAAAAGATTGTGCATCTACATTACCAAACGTAACTCTAGATGTTCCTAAAAAACCATTACCATTAATTGTAATTAATGTGCCTTTTGTACCAGAATTAGGTGTAAAGGAGTTAATTGTTGGAGTATTTCCGCCAATATTCACCCTTAAAACTGAAGTATCTCTGCATCCAACTGAATTTGTTATTATTCCTGTAAGTTCTCCTTGTCCTTGCATTATCCATTGAACTGTAATTGCATTTGTATTCTGACCTGAAACTATTGTTGCATTGTTTAATTGCCATAGGTAAGTATGGTCTATTTGCTGACTAAGATTATATAAATAAGGCGTATTGTTTAACAATCCTGCTTGAGGTCCGGTAATGGAGCCCGCAAAAGGAGATTGTTTTATATTTACTTGTTTTGTTAAACTATCAGAGCATCCATAACTTGAGCTACAAATCAGTTTTACATCATAAATCTTTGCAGAGTCGTAATGAATTGTATCAAATGTTTTGTTTGATTTGATCTGGTTGCCAAAATCCCAAATACCTTCAAAACTGCCATTTTGAATAGAAGAAGTATTTGCAAAAATCACATTATTTTCACTTAAACATTGGGTTGATTGATTGATTGAGAAGCCAACTAATGGTTTTGGATAAATTGTAATCTCTTTAGAAACCGAATCAGTGCATGTGTTCTCGCTGGTAGCTTTTAGTTTAACAAAATAAATCCCATTAACAGGAAATGTTCTTGTGAATGAAATTAGATTTAAATTTTCGATTGAAGTTGGCCCAACTATGCTCCATTCTCTAGATAAATTCCCTGTTGAAATAATTGAAGTATCAGTAAAAGTAAAAGAGTTTTTATTCTCGCAAAAACCTGAATTAATAAAATTAAATCCAGAATTTGGTTTGGATTGAACATGGAAATATTGAAATGCAGAATCCTTACAAGCATTTTCAGTTTCAACATACAATTTCACAAATCTAACACCTGAATTCGTATAGATTTTTGAGAAAGTGGATTGTGATGTTGTGTCTAAATTATCAAAAGTCCATGTTCTTTTAAAGTTGAGGCCTAAATTGATTGTAGCATCTTCAAAAATAAATTCATTACTATTTTCACATTGTGTTGTATCGTTAACCAACAAACGAGCTGTTGGTTTAGACCATACATTAACCTGTTGAATTATTGAATCTTTACATGAATTAGAATCAATAATAATCAGTTTAATTGAGAACAATCCTGCTGCACTAAACAATTGTTGAATATTGGAATTGTTATTTGAATCTATAAGATTATTGTTATTTCGGTACCAAAACTTTTTAGTTACTGGTGAAAAATAACTTGAAGAA
This sequence comes from Bacteroidota bacterium, assembly GCA_027487625.1. Taxonomy (GTDB): domain Bacteria; phylum Bacteroidota; class Bacteroidia; order UKL13-3; family UKL13-3; genus CAISCU01. The sequence goes on along the minus strand of JAIYDG010000439.1, from coordinate 5,565 downwards.
TCTGTAAAAGTAAAAGTATTATAAATACAACTACCGGCTAAAGGAGTATAAATTTTAGCATTGGGAGATTTACTGATTTTCACTTGTTTCGTTAATGAATCAGCGCAACCATATTGATTCACTTGTTTCAATTTAACATTAAACAAACCCGTTGAAGAATAAATTTTATTGAAGTTAGATAAAGTGGATGTATCGTTTACGCCTTCCCCAAATGTCCATTTGTTTGTTAAAGTTCCATTACTTATAGAGGTTTGTGCAAATTGGAAATAATTATTTTTTGAACATTGAGCATTTGAATTGATTGTAAAATTAGTAACTAAATTGCCTGAAGTTATAGATTTTTGACCGAAAAATCCTACAGGTGTACTTACTGTAATTAATCCAGAATTTTGACCTGCTCTTACAACAATTGTTTTAGTATTCTGACCTGAAATTATAGTAAATCCTGATGGAAAAGTCCAATTAAAACTTGTTTGGCCAAAAGAAGAATCTGCAGTAAAAGTATAAATGGAATTATTACATAAAACTTGATTTCCATAAATATTAATTTGAAACGAGGAATCCTTAACATCAGAGGGTAAAAGAGGAGCAATTGTATACCTAAATTGACCCGATATTAGCGATTCACTTATAACTCCTTTAATTGCAATTGTGTCTCCGATTAATGGAGGAGTGAATCTGGATGAAGGTAAAATTGAATCAGAAAAATTATCATTTCTAAACCATGCAGAATAATCAGAAACGTCAATTTAAATCAACTACACTCCAAAACCATCTATTTGCGCTTTGTTGCCTTGTTCTAACTTTAACCAAACCAATATCAACATAAGTTCCTTCTAATTTTTCACCACTTAGTTTGTTTTGAATTCTGGTTGTACTGTCATTTCCAATCATCAAAGAGTCTACCCTAACCTTTTTAGCTGTTATTTGCTTTGGCACCCCCGACAATAACTCAACAGAATTATCTGAAAAAGTAGATAATTTTATCATATTCAATTGAGAATTTCCTTGCCTTGTTCCGGTTGGAGGGGAACTGCCTCTAAAAGACCTAATAACACCCGTAACCCTAACTCTATTTCCAGGCTTTAGATTTTCATAGAATTTTGTTTCTAAAATTAGTTGAGCCAATGTTTTTCCAGTACCGGCAGGCTCACACATAATTTCAATTCCTCCCCAATTTGAAGAAATGGTATCCTGCAATAAAAATGTTGATTTTCTAGAAACAGACAATCCATAAAGCCTAGGATCAAAAGCAACATAACCTTCAATTCGAAATGTATCTTTATATATTAAATCTTGAAAAAACGGATTTACATAATCACATGAATCATTTGGAAAAGGTCCAGTTAATTTATTTGATGAAACAAATTGAGATGTATAAATAGACCTAATAGGATATGGATTTTGTCCATTACTTTTAATAAATCCGAATATAATAAACAATAAAAATACAAGGGGCCTAAATGACCTCAATAATTCATTTTTTTTCATTTTAGCTTTTTATCAAAATGCTTATCAAAAATAGGTAAAGGCAACTAAAACATACTTAAAAAATGCAATTTTTAGTCAATTAAAATAGCACATTTTGATGAATTTAATGTTCTCATTTTCAAATTTATTCGAGTTTATTTTTTAAACCCAAAATAAACCTTAAACTTTCTATTTCAGTTCAAAACATCTTTGAATTTGAAATTAAACTCAGTTTCTTGTATTCATCAAGTTCGTAATACTTTATTCAAGTTATATAATCTTATGCCCCTAATACTAGATTCAATAAGTGTAAAAAAAAATGGGACCAATATTTACATATTGGTCCCATCCTAAACACTATTTTCTTTTATTATTTAGCAATTACAAATTTCATGGTTTTGAAACCATTTGCATTTTTGAAATTACAGAAATAAACTCCACTTTCTAAAGCTGAAAGGTCAAAGTTTGTATGAATATCTTTGGTATAAAAAGTTTTGCTTTCAACCAATCTACCACTCATGTCTAAGATAGAAACTTCTAATGGTAAAGTTTTAGTTCCAGTAACATTAATTGTTAATTCTTCTTTAGCAGGGTTCGGATATAAACTAGTTAAAACACCTAATAATTCGTTTTCATTTACACCTACAGGTAAGTAAACTACAACCGATCTAACAGCAGAACCAGTGTTACCAGCTTTATCTTTTACTGAATAAAGGATTGCATAAGTATTTACTTTACTTGGGTCAACAAAACTTGTAACAGTAACCAATGATGGTGATATATTGCCATCAATATTGTCTGTAGCTGTAAAACCTGGATCTACATAAGAACCATTTAACAACAATGAATCAGGATTTTTACCTAATAAAGTAATAACAGGTCTAGTTGTATCTGCAATATCAGAAAAATCTAAATCATTGCTATCTCTTGGCTCTAATTTCCAGTTACTGAAACTTAAATAAAATACACCTTGAGCCTTTTTCATTAATTGACCAACTCTTAAGTTTTGGTTGAATAAATCAGGTAATGAACCTGCAATATCATCAACACGTAAACCAGTAGTAGCATTTTTATCTGTATTGATTAAGAACTCGCCAAAACCTGGATCAGTATCGGCACCATCTGCATTTTTCTTAACAACATAAACGCTGTCAAAACTTACAATCATTCCTTCAAATGGAGTTAATTCCCATCTTCTAGAAGCAGAAGCACTGATGGTTGCAATATCATTGATATTTAAACCAGTTTTAACTGGAGGTAAAGCATTTCCTGAAGAAACTTTAGTAGCATTCGGGAAAACTAAAGCTGTTACACCAAAATTTTCTACTACTCTTGTTGAAGTAATGTTGATTTCATCACCAACTCTCCAAGAAGCAGTAGCATCACCTACTTGTCTGTTTACAACTATTGCTGTATTAGAATCATTGGTATTTTTAGTTTGAAGAGTTAAAATATTAACTGTTCCTTGAGCCATACTTGTTGAAGTAACAATTGCATTGATGTTTAAATTTGTCAATGAATCACCATTCCAGATACTTGAATTATTAGGACTTACGCTAAACTGTAAATCTTTAATAGATTGAGGTCCACCATTCATAATTACATAATTGCTGTTTGTAGCAAAAGTATCAGGAGAATAATTTGCGAAATTATTAGCATCAGTTAATTTGATGAAATATTTCACTACAGAACCATTTGCAAAAGGAGGAATTTTTCCAAACCAAACCATAGTATCGTTAGGTAAAACATTACGAGTCATTGTAACTGAATCAAAACTTGGAGTCATTAATCCGTTTGCATAAAATAATTTCAAGTTTGAAACTCTTGCCGAACCTTGTAATACTTTAGCAGTAATAAATACTGAATCTGTTGAATTAGCAATTACAGGGATTCTGTTTTTGCTTTCAAGAATTGGAGGAGTATAACTTGATTGACCTAAATCACTAGGTTTTAAAGGAGCAAGTGTATATCTAAATTGACCACCAATAAATGATTCAATAACCACACCTTTAATAAATGCTAATTTGGTTCCAATTACAGGAGGAGTAAATCTTCCAACTGGCAAAGTATCTGCAGCATTGTTATCATTTCTGAACCAACCTGAAAAATCACCAATATCAATAGCATTTCCTTTGCCATCAGCAACTGACCAGAACCATCTAGAACCACTTGGTGTTCTTGTAAATACAGTCACATCTTTTAATTCAACATAAGAACCTTCCCATTTTTCGCCAGAAACCTTTTGAATAACCTGGCCAGTATTAGCATTACCAGTCATTAATGAATCAATTGTAATCACAGCAGGTTTAATTGTATAAGGATTTAAATCCAAGATTTCAACACCATTTTCCCAATCAACACTTGCTTTTATCATGTTAACCTGACTTTGACCAGTTTTTGAAGTTGCAGGTGCTGAACCCCTAAATTGGCGAATTACACCGGTAACACGAACTTTTGTTCCAGGTCTTAAGTTTTCGTAAAACTTAGTTTCATTTAATAATTGTGCAAGAGTTCTTCCTGTTCCAGCTGGTTCACACATAATTTCTACTCCACCCCAAGGTTTTGCAATGGTATCTGAAGAAAGAACAGTTGCTTTTCTGCTTGTAGACAAACCATAAGTTCTTGGATCAAAAAGTACGTAACCATCAAATCTAACTGTATCTCTGTAGAGAGTGTCAGAAAAACCTGGATTAACGTAATCTGAAGAGTCATTTGGAGGAGTTGCTCCTAATTTGTCACTATTTACAAACTGAACAGTTGAAATAGGAACAATTGGATAAGGATTTTGTGCAGATGCTAACACAGTTATGTAGCAAAATGCGATTAAAAGTAATATTCTTTTCATAATTGAGGTTTTAACCTTTGCTGCAAAGCTAAGCTTATGCTTTACTTTTTACAAGTTATCAAAACCTCAATTTTGAGGCAAACAAGTCACCTAATATTAACAATTAAGAGATTTAGAGATTTTTTAACGATTTGTTCTTTATTTTATGACAGCAAAGTTACCAGATTGAATTTCACCGGTTTTTAAATCCTTAACTGTAAACATGTAAACTCCGGTGGATAATTGAGTTTTACTTTCATTTAATAAATCCCAAGCATGTTCTCCCCCACTCATTACTACTTTTGTTGTATCACTATAATTATCAAACCACCTGATATCTTCACCTTTGTAGGTATCACCATGGTGTTTAATATTTGCAATAACATCTCCACTAGAAGCATAAACAACTATTTCTGCGTCTTTGGGAAGATTATAAAAAATAATCTTTCTTAATCTTGAATTTTCGCCATCCCAAGCAGCTTTACTATTGTATGGATTTGGATAAACTCCAACTTTTGTTGCTCCATTAAATTCTCTGGCTTTGGTGCCGGCAAATGCTCTAATCTCATTTTCAGAAAACGATGATTCTAAAGGCTCAACTCCTAAATCTTTGTCTCCTTTATCAAATGCAGTTACCAAAATCAAATATTGCCAGCCATTACTGATATTATTAAAACTATATTTATATCTATAGGTAGTTGAATCTCCATCAAACTTAACTGGTTTGTCTAATAAAATAGGAGCAAAACCATTATTAAATCCAACTGAATTTCCAATACTATCCCATTGTGCAATTAGGTTTGCTTCACTTAATAAGTCTGTGCCTAAATCGTCTCCAGGATTGGTTCTATAGATTTTATAGCCTTCAAAATCTTGTTTTCTTGTAATGGGGTCAATTGAACTTTCTGAACGATTATCCCAATAAACATCAATTGAATTTTCACCTGTAATAACTTTTGTTGTTGGACTTAATGGTGGTTCCGGTAAAACGTATCTATCTAAAACTCCATTTTGGTTTAAATCTAATTCCGGTTTATAAACTCCTTTTTCATCCTGGTCCTCTCCAACATAAGTTGAACGTGTTCTTTTCAAATGTTCGAGTAATTCCTTTTCACTCTCTTCGGTTGATATGATACTTGAACTTGAAACCGGTAAAAATGAATATGGAGCTTGTTGTTTAGCACAAACAAAAGCAACTGTAAATGTAAATTTCTCTCTTGGATTTACATTTACCAATGGACCAGCTGAAAGCAATTGAAGCCAGTTTGCAG
>JAIYDG010000331.1 GCA_027487625.1 Bacteroidota bacterium | reverse complement strand
CGTCCACGCAGAGGTCGTCGTGCTCGTCAAAGCCAGTGATTATCCCAGTGGTCTCGAAGAAGCAATCGTCTACATCGAAGCCGTCAAAGCCAGAATCTACGTCAAAGCCGTCAAAGCCAGAGACTACTTCGAAGCCGTCAAAGCCAGAGTCAACGTCGAAGCCGTCAAAGCCTTCAAAGCCAGAGGTGTCGAAGAAAAAGTCGTTCACGCCCAAGCCGTCGATCTCTCCAAAGCAATCGTCGACGCCGTCGTGCTCGTCTAAGCCGGAGGTTGCGAAGAAACAGTCGACCACTCCGAAGCCGTCGTCGTCAAAGTCAAATGTTTTGAAGGAAAAGTCGTCCGTGACGAAACCTGCATTGCCACAGCCGCAGAAGTCACCCTACTTGCTTCGACCAAAAAAGGAAAAGGCCGAAGAAGAAGAAAAAAGGGTCACCAGGCAAAAGAAGGCTTCTTCGACCCACACGGCGGATTCTGGGGTTAGTAATACGTCACCTGTCAGGTCAGAAGACATGTACGAAGATACTGACTACAGCTACGACAGCAGCGACAGCAGCGGCAGCAGCGACAGCGATGACAGCTCAACGGCAAAGCGATACGTATCAGACGGCAGTTCAGGTCATTCTGAACCACGAACGCCTGAATGGGAGGACGAAAGTGAGGCCACAGCAGACAGCGCTGTATCCGATGTGTCATCACGTCCACCAAGTCGAATTGAGCAACGGCAGGTGCAGAGATTTGTTATTTTTATGGCATTTGCGATATACATATGACTTATAACGCGTAATTTTGGCAAGTACGTACAATTTTCTTTCTTTACTAATTTAGGTACCTGTTATTCCCGAGAACGAGGAACAAAGGCCGGAGGAGATTGCGGACGTTAATGACTTTGTCAATCAGGCTCTTCAGCCATTTGAAGATGAACAAGATAACAAGGTAAGATGTTCAATTCTTACATAGATTTTTACATACCCTAAGAAAACAATTGCTTATGTGATTTAAAAAATGTAGGGAACTTTGTTTTCCTACCTTAAATTGCAGGCAAATTTTCCACGCATTGTGGCATCGTCATTTGGATTTATTCGATCAATTGTCCAAGACATCATGAAAATCACACTTGCTACTTTACAGACAGCGGAATCCGAAGCTCCGAAGATCCCCGATGAGGCATCTCTACCGGAAGATCAAGAACTTGCTGATCAATGTCCTGTGAACACGTTGGAACAGATTGAACATGTTGACCCAGAGGTATTTGTAGAGCAGATTCGTTTGTAACAAAGTGTGTCTGTAGTTTACCGTTTGCAATGACTTTCAATGTTTTTTCCCTTTCTTCCTTGTAGGTCGTGACGGGATCGGTCATGACCAACGTCAACCGTGTAAACCGCGAGTCACCACCTACACCTCCTCTGCCAGGAAGAAAAAGTTTCGAAGTGGTCATGTCACCAGAAAAATTTCGAGTGCGTTTAACGGCACGACGCACTACAGCTAAAAGTGACGGAGAAGGCCAAGCCTCGCTACAGGACCAAGGGCAACAGACCAAGGTAATCTATTGCTAAAAAAACTAGGAAATTTAAAGAGGCATTTTTTCACGATTGTTATATTTTTTAAATTGACATTTCTCATCCATTGTTTGCAGGATTCTGGCCTTCCAGACATGGTGGATGTTGACTATGCGAAAAAATGTCCCGCACCGACGATCAACATCAAAGATGAGGCAGATCCAACCCTGATTTTGACATTGGACCCGAAGAAGGGAGCTGAAAATGTTCGAGACATGGCCCAACATTTAGTCGATCATGTCTGTGTCATCTGCACTCAACAGTTCCAAACTACGGAAGACCTAAAAAAACATTTCTGGGACCACGACGAAAACATTGGCCAAGTTGGATGCTTGTTCTGTAAGGTCGCATTCCCAACCAAAGAAGACCTTGTTGACCACATCATGGGGGGATGCAACACCTGGGGGGATGCAACACCAGAGCCAAAGACAGCTGCGCGCCCGGTGGGCCCTGCGGCCTTACTCGGTACATCTTTATTATTTCAAGTATTACAAACCATACGTTAATGTTACTGGTAACAACTTTTCATTATTTGCCTTATTTGCCTCCTTTCAGAACTCTTGCCAAAGCCGTCAAAGTCAACGCCAGAAACTTCCTTGCCAGAGGCTTCGTTGCCAGCCCCAGATTTGTCTTTGCCGGAGCAACAAGCGTCATTGCAAGAACCAGAACCACAAAACGGTACGTCTTTTCTAGTAACATAAGCATGCAAAGTAGCATTACCTTAAAAGCTGTATTGTTATAACTGTTATACAGGAAAGACTACAGACAATGACAATTGCCCGACTTCCTTTCAGAAATTGTGCCGAAACCGTCAAAGTCTGAGCCAGCATGTTCTTTGCCAGAGCCAGAAGCAGCATCTATGCCAGAAGCGTCAATGCCAGAGCAATCAACGTCGGGAAATAGTTCCCTTGTCAGTGCCGAAAATTCGGCAGAAATCGCAGAAGCGAACTTTGTAAGTGTCATCGTCTTGTATACTTTGGAGTATTTTCAACAAATGACATCCGAGTCTTTGTACAAAAATGACTTGTCCGATGGGCAAAGTGGTTCATTTGAACCAGCAAATTCAGATGACGACGACGATGAACCCGTTATCGTTTATCCTGTCTTTGAAAGCGAACTGTAAACCAATGAATCGTATTACGTGCCTATGAGTTTAGTATATTCAAAATTGGATTTCGCAAAATTTTCATTCGTTACATTCACATTACAAATTTATTGCTTGTAAACTGATTGTAACGCTAAGTCACATATACAATAAAAATATCACCTCACACTCCTTTCTACTTATTGCCTGTAACATTAGGTTGACTTGGTCACCTCTTCAGAGGGCGAACAGGATTATGATATGCTTCAGGTTCAACTGGAAGAAAACGAGGAGGAGATTGTATGTTATGAGAAATATAGTAGACAATGATTATACAAATTAGCGATACCAACCGGATTTGCTGCTTAAAAATTTGTTACTGGTCTATTAGTCTAATTCTCATATCACAAATCCAATTCAGTATGTCGACGCGGGTTCAAGCGATCAGCAATTCCCAGACGAGGCCTTTCCGATTGCAACTCCAACTACGTATCAACCCAGACAACCTCCAATACTTAATGAGCACGAAAAAACTCTCGTTTTGCACATTCTGTGTTTGGCGCCCGACATGACTGAACGCATTTCTATGTCTCTGATGCACATGTCCTCTGAGAATCCGATTGACCTTCTGCCTGCATTTGCAGCCTACAAATGCGGGCTCATTCCACGTAAGATAGCAACAGTACCGTAATAAAATACTAAGCTAGTGTACTTTTTATGTTGCAATTTCTATCAGCAATCAGGCTAAGCAACGTTAACAGTATTTTAACTGTGTCATGTTTGTTCTTTTACAGCATTCATATTCAACAGGATTTACGATGGACTTTATCAACTGGCTGAGCGCAAAGCGGAAAACGACCGTGATCGTTTCTTCAGGGTACTGTGGATTACCACTTTGGTCTGGAAGTTGTCGGCCATCCCAAGTTGCTTTCACGCTGACGAACTTCAACTAATGATTCGAGACGCGAGAAATATGAAACCAGATGGGACAGCAAAAGAACCGAAAGTAAGGGAACCAAAGGGTAAGGGCAAAGGCAAGAAATCGAAACGGCAATAAGTTGCCCAACGTTACACAAGTTAATCGTCAAGCTCATAAATTTATGATCAAATTTATTATTACCATATGAATATTGTAACCCGCCAAGACCGAATCAATTCTGGTGGATCATCATTATTAAGTACATCATTTTTTAATATGCATCATTTATTAAATTTCTTT
>JAIYDG010000024.1 GCA_027487625.1 Bacteroidota bacterium | reverse complement strand
ATTCATTGAATCTTCCCCAATGTTGTGTGATCCCAGCAAACATTGGTTCAGATAAAGGTAGGGTATTTTGAAAGGACATTAATAACACCCCCTCCCAAAAGACTACCTAAGTAGTTCTTTTCAAAAACATGATGACATAACAAAATTGCACACACAATAACAATAGTGCAAAAGAATAAGAAAAGTTAAACATAAACAAAACAAATCATTTTCGTTGCTTCTTGTTGACTGTTTTTGATGAATGTGAACTTTTTCTTTTCGACTTCATTTCTTCTCTTACTTTCTGAACTGCGTCTCCAACAACGGCTTTGGCAGTTTCTTGAGCAATCCGACGAATAGGTTCTTCAAGCGAGGTTACAAGTTGAGAAATGAGTCCAGCCATTCCTACACCACTAATCTCCATTGGAGTAAAAGCAGTAGATGGAATTGCTGATGATGCAGATGATGAAATTGATGACGACATTGACGACGGAACGGATGATGCAACGGACGACGCAACGAATGATGAAATGGATGACGCAACCGACAACACATCAGATGATGAAATGGACGACGCAACGGACGACGGATCAGACGACGCAACGGACAACTCATCCTCAGAGTCCAAACCAAGACGATCATTAGCGCTTGGCTCCAACTCTATTGTTTCTTCCTCGGCCACGACCCTATCGGTTTCCTCGTCTCCTTTCATCTCAATCATGGCTTCTTCGACAGCAGCCTCGATTGCTTTTTCATCTGATTCTTCGATGACAACTATGACTTCCATGTCTTCTGAACTATAGAAGTCCATCCCAGCTTCCCTTGCCAACTTGTGATCAATGACTCCAACTCCGTAAAGGAAGAACTTCCAGTAAAAGGCACAGTTGGGGTTTAAGTAGACGAGACTCGTATAAAGTCCAAATGGTGACCACTTGATGAAAACACGCTGAAGTGTTTCTACGCAATACTTTTCATGTGATTCGATGAAGTGACCTCGCAGTCCACATTGCTGACACCAGTGATGAAGGCTTTTGCATACTTTGATTGTGTGAGACTGTTGTGGACGATTGCAAAGAGGGTAGAGACACATGGCAGAATTTGTCTCCCTGAGAGGACAATTACGATGAATTCCTCCGCACACTCGGCAGAATCTCGTCCACGTTAGTTGAGATCCTTCCCTTGGCAATTCGACGTTTTCCCAGTTCTTTTCAGCCTGTTTCTGGTAATCCCCGAGAAACAGCTGAGGTGGTTCTTCAAAACTCGGCGTTGAAAGATCAGTTGAGTACTGACAAAGTGCTCGACGTTCTTCCGTAATCCTGTTGAGATCATGCACAATCGATGTTCCACCAATGTAAACCTTTTCATTCTGAATTTCTGGTTTTGGTAGCCAAGGACGTTCGTCTGTTTGAAACCGTGTGAAGATCGGCTTACTGTAGTGGTGAAGATTGATGAATGAGTGAAGCAGATTGTTTAGGAAGGGCATGACGTTGGCTTGACTGTCGTAACTGTATTCCCTCATGTAACTGACTGAAGCCTTGAGGACTAATGCAAGGGGAGCCCGAGCATCTTGACAAACATGAAATCGTTCATTGTCTTTCCAGTCACTTTCATGAAAATTGCACAGGTAAACAATCCTTTTTGAGCCCAACTTCTTGCAATAGGGAAAGTCCTTCTGACCGACGAATTCACCCTGAGCACTGGTCCCATACCGAGAACCTTCTTCGTCAAAAACGCAGGCCCGGTAGACAAGACCAGAATCAACCCATGCCTGAACATCCACATATTCTTTGAGAAGGTCCACGTCTTCTTCGATTGCTGATTGGATCCAACGGACTTGTCGATCTTCCATGAGAGGTTTGAGAGTTTTGGGGATTCCTAGTGTTGCGAGATTATTGATAGCGATGACCCGACCTTTTAAATCTCCAACGATCAGTGCTGTGGCAGCAGGCTTTCCTTCGGTGTCGAATGAGGCAACTCCATACTCATCGATGGTGGAAATCATGTCGTGGAAAAACTGAGAGTTCTCCAGACACTCAACCTCTTCCTGACTGTTCACTTGAATGAACAACCTCGATGAATCTTTTCCAACAAAAAGGTTTTGCGAAATGAGTTCTTCAGCTTCGGCGATGGTGAGAATTGGCATTGGTCTGAGAGAAGAGAGTGTTGGCGATGCAAGTCTAGGAATGAAGGCACGATTGTAGAAGGGCTGGGCTTTGACACGAACGAGACGTTCCTCTTCCAGCTTCATGCGACGCTCCAGTTCCTCTTTGATGCGTTTACCAGCTGTCTTTTCCCATTCAGGATCAATCATTGGGTCCCATTTCAAATTGTATTCTGACATTCTGCAAGAAGGTGGAATTTTTTGTTGACATGTTGAGATGTTTGAATTTTGTTGACATGTTGAGATGTTTGAATATTCCCCCTCCCATTTTTTGTCCACAGTCAAAAAATCAGCAACAGACAAAACATGAAAATGTATTTGAGCAAATAAAAATTCTTAAATGATTGGACAAAGTCGGGAAATGCTTCGTTCATATTCTTTGCGATCCGCTGAAACAACTTTGACTTTGCGAACCAGACCGTCTTCAGAGGGGAGAATAGCTGCAACCCTCAGAAGTCTCCACTGGCCTCTTGGAAGATTTGGATCAATTTCCAGAACGACGTCATCTTCTTTGATGTTTGGCATCTCATCCATCCACTTCTTTCTTGGCACCATCAGTGGCAGTATCTCTTTCATGAAGCGACTCCAACAATGACCGATTAAAGCTTGAACCCGTTTCCAGCGAGCAATAGGATCTGGGTCTTCTGACTCAAGCGGCGGTGCCAATGTACCACCACATCTTCCGTGTAGAAAATGGTTGGGTGTAAGTGGAAGTTCATCACTTTCATCTCCAGGCTTTGTCAAAGGTCGAGAATTGAGAAGATTTGAACACTCTGCAATCACAGTCCTGAATTCATCTTCAATGAGTGCTGCTTTTGATGTTGTCGCATAAAGAGCACGCTTCATGGCTTTCACCATGATTTCAAAGATGCCACCAAAATGAGGAGATAGAGGAGGATTGAAGATCCATTTGATTCCTTTCGAATCCTTGTATCCGTAGTTGGTTCGCTCTTGTAGGTAGTTAAAATCAAGTGACCTGACCCATTCTTCTAATTCTTTTGATGAAGATCTGAAAGAAGTTTGATTGTCTGACAGAATAACATCAGGAACTCCTCGAATACTGCAGAATCTTGAAAGAGCATTCAGAACTGAAGAAGTGTCTTGCTGCTCGGTAACTTCAAAGTGAACAGCTCTTGTTGTCATGCAAGTGAGAACAAGAACACTGACTTTCTTGCGGGCAATTCGGCGTCCAACTTTGAGTTCAAATGGACCAGCGAAATCCAAACCAGTAGTTTCAAAGGCACGAAGTGTTTTTGCCAAACGAAATTCAGGTAAGGGAGCCATTTGTTGATTTTTGGCGAGAGACTTCTGTCGTTTGCAGGTTAGACATTTGTCTTTGGACTGTTTGATCAAAGTTCCCAAACCGATGATGGCATAGTTTTCTTGAACTTTTGCTTTCAAGGCATTTTGTCCAATAGGATGTTCAATATCATGATGAAGTGAATCAACCAAAAGTTGTGCTAGTTCTGATCTCCTGTGTAGAATGATGGGAAAACGAACATTGTGCGGCATCTGGTCAAACTTGGACAAACGAGATTTTGACCTCATGATACCCTTTTCATCAAGTTGCGGGAAAAACTTTTGAACATCCGAATGTCCACCAAAGTTTGCCTTGGAAAGAGATCCTTTTGATTGAAGAACCTCCAATTCCTTTGAGTAGAACTCTTGTTGAGCTTGTTTGACAAGAAATTCTTCAGCTCGCTCAAAATCTTCACGATCCAATTTCAGACCAGTAGTTGAAAGTTGTGTTGACGACTTTTGTTTCTTGAATGATTTTGTAAACTTCAGACACCAGGCAATCTTCCTCAAACAGCGATGATAACCATCCCAAAGTCGTCCAGATGAAAAATTTTTCGGATGATTTGTGCCAATGTTGAGTTTGACAGAATCTGTTGTGAAAAAAGTTGATTGTCTTAACTCCTGAATATCCTCAGATTTGTTGAGAAGAGGAGTTTTGGGCCAATCTTCAGGTGATTTCTTCAGAAATGGTGGACCTTTCCACCAAAGATCCAATCCTTGTAGGGAACCAGAAATTTTTCGTGTTGGGATATCTGCAGGATTTTGCTTTGTTGGACAATGTCTCCATTGCGACAAATCAGAAGAGGCTTGGATTTGGCTTGTTCGATTTCCAACATAGGCTTGAAGGCTTTTGGCTGGTGTGTTGATCCAGTGAAGGCAAGTCATTGAGTCTGTCCAATAGACAATGTCTTCTTTCTTGATATCCAGAGCTTGAGCTGTGGATGCTGCAATTCTTGTTGCTATCAAGCAGCCCATCAATTCCAAGCGTGAAATTGTTTCGGACTTAACTGGAGTGACACGAGCTTTAGCACAGACAAGGTTGACATCAACTTCTCCATTTGACTGTGTTACTCTGAGGTAACAAGCGCAAGCATACACATCTTGAGAAGCATCAGCAAAGACGTGTAGTTGAAGGTTTGTTGAATCCATCCTGACTTTCAGAAATCGAGGGATTTTAAGATCCTGAAGTTGAAAAACTCCTTGTAGCCAGTCAAGCCAATCCTTGACTATGTCTTCCGGTAGAGGTGTATCCCAACCAATGGTAGATTTTTTCATCCAAAGTCTTTGAAGCAAAACTCTTGCAATGATTGTGAAAGGAGAAATCAATCCCAGTGGATCATAGATTGAGGCAGATGCCTTGAGAATAAGTCTCTTGGTCCAATGTTTCACAGTTGTGAAACCTTTCCGGTTGCTCCATTCGTTCAGATTTTTGAATCTTGACACAAACTGAAGACAATCTGTTTCTGCATTCCAAGTGAGGCCCAAGATTTTGTTGGTTTCAAAGACGATTTCATCATCAGTGAAGAGGACCTGCTTGGCTCGCAATTCTGAGGGAATTTTCATGAGAGCTATTTTCGAATTGGTGTAGAACTTGCAAATCTTCATTCCGGCATGAGCTAGAAGCTTTTGAAGTTGTGAGGACAGAACATCAATCTCATCTTCAGTAGGCTTTGACGTGATTGCATCATCAACATAGATTTTGTCTTGGACTGTTTTAACAGCTTCCTGGTAATCTTGACCATGATCAATGTTGTTCTGTGCAAGGACTTTCTGGGAGATGTTGGGAGATGACGTATTTCCGAATAGAATAACGCACCATTGGTATAACTTTCCATTGAACCAGAATCGATGATAGCGTCTGTCGCGAGGATTGAGCCGCACACGGAGAAACATTTCTGAAATGTCTGCCGACACTGCAAATTGATATTTGCGAAGTCCTACCAACATCATGAACAAATCGTTCAAGCGATTGGGACCACAATCGATGTCAGAGTTCAGAGATTGATTGTTCTCATTGGTAGCTTTGGCATCAAAGACAATTCTGCACTTGGTGGTTTCTCTCCCTCTGTCAATCACGGGAAAATAGTTAAGCCACCAACAATCAACATCATCCTTGGATGATTCTGGAATTTCTTCGATGTATCCTTTGGACAAGTAATCGTCAAAGATTTTGGTGAATTCTTCAGTGGAAGTCCCAATTTTGAGAAGGTTCTCTGGCCGATTCATTCTGGTCTGTCTCTTCATCATCCTTCCAAAGTTTGACTTGAGCTGAGGGGTTCCAGTTTTCCATGGAATACTGGCTTGGTAAGCCTTCTCGTCTTCCAAATAGACAACTTCCATGCGTTGATCAGCAAGTTTTTCCTTTTCTGTCCACTCATCAGGAGTGGGTTTGGAGCAAGTTTTTCGCATCTTGTTGGTAAGTTTTGGGGTTGGTTCAGACATACCCAAATTTTCAACTTCCCATTGTCTTTCAATCAACTTTTCCAGATTGCAGAGGTCTTCATTTTCATGTTGATCACCAAGGTAACCTTGATAGAACCTGGCAGACACTGATGATGTTCGCAGACTTGTTTGTACATAACTGTTGAACTTGCTTTTGACAACACAACCAGGAATGGGACCTGAACATGCCCATCCCAATGCCGTCTTTTCTGCAACTGGGTCATCATCTTCCGGTCCAAGGGCTGCTTCAGTTGAGGCCATCAAACGAGCGTATTCACATCCAAGCAGGATGTCAACCTTGGCATTCTTTTTGGGCAATGGAGGAATTGGCAAATCGCGGAGATGACCGAATTTTTGAGACACTTCAACCCAATCAACCACCTTGGTATTCTGGATAAGCGAGTCAACTTTCCATGCTTCTATTGGGAAAGTTTTTCCTCCTTGATATGGTTCAATTTCAAATTTGACCAAACTTGATTTCACGGCAACCGTCCTGTCCATGTAGTTGATAAAGCGATTCACCGATCCATGAATGACGTCCAATTTGAGCTCTTCTGCAAGTTCTGTCGAGATGTTTGTATTGTCAGCACAGGCATCTAAAGCGGCAACAACAAGTCGTCGTCTCTTGCCATTGCATGCCCACACTGGAATGGTACGAACTCCAACAAAATGTCTTTTGCCAATTGTGGCTGCTGAAGTAGATGTAACACAACTACTTGTTTGAGATATCTTGGTTTCACTTTCTTCAGGTTGATCCAGTTCGTCGAGACAATAGTGAATTGATCCATCCGGTGGATGTAGAAGTCTGTGGTGTCTTCGGTTGCACCCATTCATTCCACAAGTGCGATTTGGAAACAGTGTGCACTGTTTACTTGTGTGACCTTTGTTCAGGCAATGATAACAAAAGCCATTGGTGAGGATCCAGTCATTGCGCTTAGAGTAATCCTCTTTTCTGAAGTTTTTGCATTCAACCAAGTTGTGGTTGTCCAGTTTGCAAAAGTCACATTTCCTTGGGGTTTGAAATGTTCCTTCAGATTTCTTGTTCTGTCTGAAATCAGACTGTTTTGATGAAGAGTTCTTGGAGAAGAAAACAACTTCAGCTTCAGTTTCATTTTCAGCTTCTTCATTGCAGTCTTGAAAATCTTCATCAACAACCTCTTCCATTTGAAGTGTTGTTCTTCCAAATCGTTTTGGGGTAGAGTTTGAGCTCCTCGAGAAGGTTTTGAGGCTTCTTCCTGGGCATGTTGTCGAACAGTGAGCAAATGTCCGACCCAGTTCACAAATGTGTCCAAGTTGTCCGGCAGACGAAGGTTCTGGTACCAGTCCATGTAAAGATTTAGATGGCGCTCTTGTACCAATTGTTTGACCAGTCCCAATTCTGTTGAGAACTCGTGCTGCAGGACAGTTGGGT
>JAIYDG010000281.1 GCA_027487625.1 Bacteroidota bacterium | reverse complement strand
CCGGGCGGCAAAAACTGCGGTGAAAAACAACCTGCTGCAACAGATGCCAGGTCAAATAAATCAGAACAACGCCCGATAGCAGGTAGAGTGTTTTGGTGTCCATTGTACTGAGGTTTTAACAAATACAAAGTTAGGTCTTAACTATTTATAATGCACTGAAATTTTATGGTGCCTCAGTTTTTTCTAATAACAACACAATTGGAGTGATGAATTTTTCGAATGACGGATGACGAATTTGGCACGCTGCCCTCAAGATTTATTGGTCAATTCCAAAAATGAAATCCAAATCTAGCGTTTCTCAAAAATCCCAGACGCGACCACCCTATTCGTCATTCGAAAAATTCGTCACTCCAGCACCACTTCCACGACTTGCAAATTCAAAATAAAACCCCTAATTTTGCCACAAATTGCGTTAAAAAATGCTCATCGCCAATCCAATTTATGATGTCGTTTTCAAATACCTGATGGAAGACTCCAAGGTGGCCAAGCTACTCATTGGGTCCATCATTGGCGCGGAGGTGTTGGAATTGGAGTTTCGGCCCAAGTCTTTTACCACTTCCGTACATTTGGATCCCTTGAGCATCAAGCCCACCTTCACCATTTATCACCTCGATTTTTCGGCCAAAATCAAAACTCCAGCGGAGGAAAAACTGGCCATCATCGAAGTACAAAAAGCCAAATTGGCTACCGATATCCTGCGCTTTCGCCAATACCTGGGCAAACAATACAGCGACAAAAAAAATGTGTATACGGTAGAAAACCAAGACGGGGGCAACAAAACCCTGGCCTTGCCCATCATTAGCATTTATTTTCTGGGGCACAGCCTGGACAGCATCCACGACATTCCAGTCATTCACGTCAACCGCAAGTACATCGACGCCTACTCCAAAGCGGAAATCACTCAAAAAGATTATTTCATTGAATGCCTGAGCCACGATAGCTACGTTATTTCCATTCAAGACCTGAAAACGCGGCGGCGCAATGAGCTGGAAATTCTCCTGAGTGTGTTTGACCAGAGCAACCAAACCGAGGATCAGCACATCCTCAATGTACGCGAGGAGGATTTCCCGGAGCAATTCCGCTCCATTATTCGCCGCCTACAAAAAGCCGTAGAGGTACCTGAAATACGCGACAATATGGAAGCTGAGGATACTTACCTCGAAGAGCTGGAAAACCAGGAGCGACGAGCCCTCACTGCCGAAAGAATTGCAAACGAGGAACGTAAAAAAAATGAAGAAGCCCTAAAACAAATCGAGAAGGAGAAGCAAAAGACTGAACAGGAAAAACAACGCGCAGAACAAGAAAAACAACGCGCAGAACAAGCCGAATACAAACTCTACGAAAGCCTCAAACGCATGCGCAACGCTGGCCTGCCCGATGCGGACATTTGTGCTTTTTTGAACATTAGCCCCGAGGAATTGGAGCAAATGACGAATGACTCGAATGACGAATGACGAATCCCGCTGTGTCAATCATCCGTTCCTAAGCAATACCCTGGGCGTCATACATCATTTTTGAAACACTTTCATTGTCAGCAGTGCCATACAATTCGCCCCATTCCAGGGTATCGACAGCGGCGTATTTCATGATGGCGATGTCTTCCAGTCCTTCATTGCTGAGGGTGTCTCCAAAAAGTGTGGTGGTTCGTGTTTAAAGTTTTAGATTTAGTGATTAGCTCTTTTCTAGCGGTTTCGAAGTCGATTGTTATAGATCAGGTATAGAATTTAGTCTATGCTTTATTTTTGTTAGATCATCTAGAATGCCTTTTCTCCACGATTCCCCAAACTCGGATGAAATCCCGTAGAATTCAATCATACTTTCAGCATAATCAATAGCAATCCTGTAAAAGATTTTCTCTTCCATAAGTTCAGTTTTTTCTGCTAATCTATCAGATATTCGAAGGAACCCTTTAGAAATAGCTAGTCCATTTGCTATATCCATGCCGTCCATATCGCTTGGGAAATATACAGCTGCAAAACTGTTATTATTATAACCATGCATATTTGCCAACGCTCCAATGAAGTCTGGCAATATTTTAGCGTTGATGAAATCGAAAAAAAACTCAGTGCATGCAAAACTTTCATCCATTTTCATTTTGAAAGGGAGAAAAAATTGGTCTTGGATGCTGTTACGCTGAATTTGCCAAAAAGCCATCATAGCAATTATCTTTAAACGTGATTATCCTAAGTATCCTTCAAAATTTTTTTGGCCGATATTTTCAAGACAATCAATGATATGAGTTACCCTTTGGCACAAGAAAATGGACAATTCAGATTTTTTCATTTCTAGTTCTGCTCTAAGAGTGGTCAATTCTTTGATTAACTCACCTATATTTTGAGAGTCGATTGGTATACCCGCCTCCAACATGGATAACCAAAAAAAATTCAAACTTCGAATGATGGGTACCAAATGTTCAATCAGTACTCGTTGAGTACACAATGGTAAATATATATTCTCGCCATCATTTATTTTCACAAGTAATGCAGCTGCCATTGTTGTAAGCCATAAGAAGCAGAAAAAGTCCAATCAGGAAATTCTGCTTTGAGGTTAATCAATTTTCATTATCTACAGCATTAATCATATCCGGGTGATTTGAGTCAAGCCTGAAATAAAGTTTTAGATACCCAGATAGATATACAAAACTGCTCCCTGGCAAATAGGGCTCCAGTAAGTCAATATCTAACAAACATTCCTGGTTTTCAAACGCGTAGTTGCAATACCCTTTTACCTACATTTTTTCTTTAAATCAACAAAACAATGCCGATTGGCGGTATTTGGGCTAGTCAAAATGAAGCAATCCGGGGCAATTCCGAAAATTTGAGGTGGCCAAAACCATGCCAATTTGCCTTGCTTGTCCCGGCGTTTCTTTGCAGCTTTGTTTCATTGGAAATTGTTTTTAAAGGTAAGCGATTGGCAGGCTCGGCATTGTGGTTTGCAAAGTCGAGTCTCTTTTTTGAATGACGAATTCCTCGAATGACGAATGACGAATTTGGTGCATTGCCCTCAAGATTTGTTGGCGAGGCGACGTGAATGGAATCCGCATCTGGCATTTCCCGAAATCCCAGGCGCGACCGCCCCATTCGTCACTCCTCATTCGAAAAATTCGTCATTTCACCCCGCTTTCCAACAACCTCAGCGTCTGCGCCTCCGTATCCAACTCGGCCATTACGCCCAAAGGCAAAGTACATTGCTGTGAAATATGCCCAAACGAAAGGCCATACGCTGAAGGAACCGGGATGTCTGCCAAACGATCAATCACCGTATCCTGCAAAGACAGTGAATTCTCGCCTTCTTCCGGCCCACAACCATCAAAAATGCCCAGCGCAAGGCCCGCAGCCTGATGCAGATTGGCCGATTGCCGCAATTGGGTCAACATCCGATCTATCCGATAAGGGCGTTCCTCAATGTCTTCCATAAAAATGAGTTTATTGGTGGCATCCAGTCCAAACTCGGTGCCTGCCATAGCCGCCAAGAGTGAGAGGTTTCCACCCTGCAATTCTCCTTGTACCCGCCCTTTGCGTAAGGTGAAATACTTGTACAGTTCATCCTTGGGGTCCAGGTAAGCCTCCGCCAATGGAATGGTGTGGGGCGAACGCCCTTCCATCACCACCGCTCTAAAGTGTTCCACCGTGTAAGGGTTAAAGGAGGAAGAAGCTACCGGGCCATGAAACCCGATCAAGCCAGCCCGTTGCAAAAAAGCCAGGTGCAAGGCGGTGATGTCGCTATACCCGATAAAAACTTTCGGATTTTTTCGGATCAGTTGGTAATCGATATAAGGCAAGAGTCGGGTACAGCCATAACCGCCCCGCGCACACCATATCGCTTTGATTTCGGGGTTGGCAAAAGCGGCGTGCAGGTCTTCCAGGCGCTGGGCATCGGTACCGGCTACAAAGCCATATTTGGCCCGCATGT
>JAIYDG010000003.1 GCA_027487625.1 Bacteroidota bacterium | reverse complement strand
GGAAGAAAATACTTAGGCATTCTTTCTTGTCCCATCATATCCCAAGGGTGAACAAAGATACACATGCCTAATTTTTCAGCCGTTTCATAAAATGGATAATAGTATTCATCATCCAAGTTTCTATGTTCAATATGGGTTCCAATTTCTACTCCCGGAAGATTTAATTCGTGTTTGCAACGTGATAATTCTTGGCAAGCTAAATCGATATCTTGCATGGGTAAAGTTCCTAAACCAACAAAGCGGGTAGGGTAGGTTTCCTGAATTTTTGCTACATGATTGTTATAATATTTAGCCCAATCTAAGGTATGTTCTGGTTCGGCCCAATAATAGAATAATACCGGTACAATAGATAAAGCCATCATTTGAACCTGATGTTTATCCATGTGTTCAATAATAGATTCAGGATTCCAACAAAGTTCATCGATTGCCCTAAAAAAAGTTCCATCGGCTTTCATCATATTAGCTCGGCCTGGCTGGAAATGATCTAAGTAAATGAATTCATCACCATAGCCATATTTATCTTTAAGGTTTGGCATAAACTGGGGTAGAATATGAGCGTGAACGTCGATTTTGCTGAAAGATGTCATTTTGGTATTGGTTTACTTGGTGGCAAATTAAGAAAAACAGAAAGAAACCAATTGAATATGATTGATGCCTAAAAAAAAAGTCCATTAAGAGGCTGATTCTTAATGGACTTTATCTAAATTATAACAGATTATTAATAACCATCACCATCTAAGATATTACCCAAACCTCCTAAAATTCCACCTTCTTCTCTTCTTCCTCCAACAGAACCATAACTTAGAATTCTTCCAGCTAATCTTGAAATTGGTAATGATTGGATCCAAACTTTACCTGGACCTCTTAAAGTAGCATAAAAAACACCTTCACCACCGAAAAGTGTATTTTTAATTCCACCTACAAATTGAATATCGTAATCAACTTCTTTAGTAAATGCTACGATACAACCGGTATCAATTTTTAACATTTCACCTGGTTTCAATTCTCTTTCCTCAACATGTCCACCTGCATGTAAGAATGCCAATCCATCACCTTCTAATTTTTGCATAATGAAACCTTCACCACCAAATAAACCGGTTCCTAATTTCTTTTGAAATTCAATACCAACACTCACACCTTTAGCAGCGCATAAAAAAGAATCTTTCTGACAGGTAATTTTTCCACCTAATCTGTGTAAATCCATTGGAATAATTTTTCCAGGATAAGGTGATGCAAATGTTACTTGCTTTTTGCCTGAACCCATATTGGTATAAGCAGTCATGAATAAACTTTCACCTGTTAACAATCTTTTTCCTGCCGACATTAATTTGCCAAAAATCCCACTTTGTTGTTGTGAACCATCACCAAAAATGGTATTCATTTCTACACCATCATTCATCATCATAAAACTGCCGGGCTCAGCCATTACAGTTTCTTGAGGATCTAATTCAATTTCTACACATTGCATTTCACTTCCAAAAATGCGGTAGTCGATTTCATGATTTGTAATCATTTGTTTTAAAATTTGATTCGAAAATATTGTATTCTACCTAAACGATAAAATAGTTTTGATAAGGGGATGATTAATTGTAAAAACGGAAATATTTGATGTTGCCTTAAATTGATTAAGGTTTTCCTAAATCAGGTGAAATTTGCCATTAAAAACAATTTGACACTTACGAAACGATTCTGGTTTTGGAATTTTGAAGGTAGATTGTAATTGACGTAAATGCCTGATTATTAAAATTCTCAATTCATTTACCCCATAAAAAACAAAAACCCGACTGTTTGATTTGCATCAGAGACAACCGGGATAACGAGGCAAATATACTACTTGTTTTTGAATTTCCTAATATTGATTCAAAAAAAATAAAAAAATATGAATCAAGACGAATTTGAAATGGCCATATCAAAAGCACGATTCGAAAAATATTTAAACGTTACTAATAGTGAATTCGAAAAGGCATTTCAATTTATTTTATTCAAGTTTAATTTATGAAATATCTAACAATTTAAAATTGAACTTTATTTGTGCTTTCAATTTAAAGTTGGATAAATTTTAATTCCTCAATTTCCATGGGCTAAAGCCAACATGGCAATTGAGGAATCATCAAAATTTTATTGTGAATACGAATTTTACATTCTTGAATAGCTCCGCGGCTTTAGCCCGGAGTTATTCAAGATAAAGAATAAATCATCAAACACCTCCATTGGCTTTCAAAATATGAAATTGTTGAAAAAATGAAAATTCTTGACTATCAATCACATATTAATAATATTTTCCTATGTTAGTTTAATGTTAAGGTTTGGTTAAAACATCTACTCAACCTAATATTAATGCAATTACAATAGTAATTTTAACAAATTTTAAGTTTGAATTGCAAAATCTCTTAAAAAAATCTTTATTCGTAATATGCGTACAGCAATGGTAGTTGGAATGTCGGGACATACCGGCAAAAAATTAATTGAGAAACTTTTAGTTAGCAGAAGCTATAGAAGAGTTGTTACACTTTCTAGAAGAGATGACAGGAAGCAAAAAAACATTCACCTCATTAAACATATTGTTGACTTTACAAATTTAGAACCACATAAAGCAATATTTGAATCTTGTGATGAAGTATTTTGTTTATTGGGTAAGGATTATGTAAACGCAAAAGTTCAAACAGAAATCGATAATCTTGTTTATTTATATCCAATTTCAGTCGCTAAAATGGCTAAAGAGGCTGGTATAAAAAGATTTTTACTTTTAAATCCTACAATCGAAAAATTAGAATCAAATGATTCTGAAATGCGTCAAAGAAAACAATTGGAGCAAGAAATTTCAGCTTTAGGTTTTGAAGATTTTCATATTATTAGGGTTGGAAAAATTAATAAACCTAAACATTGGATTACTCCAAGACGTAAATTATTAAGTTTTGTAAAGACAATAAGAGGCGTTTTAGGCAAAAGCACAGATGGTTATAATTCAATACCTGCAAATATTTTGGCTGATGAAATCTTTAATTGGGCGAATTCTCAACCGGAATTACTTAAAGTGCGTTAATATTGCTCAATGAAAACAGCATTGGTTATTGGTTCAAATGGACTTATAGGTAGACATTTATTATTTGAATTAATTAAAAGCGATAGATACTCTAAAATTATTGCCCTCACAAGGAAAGACCTTATCATATCTCATCCTAAATTACAGCAGGAAATTGTTTCTTACGATTCTCTGGATTCTAGTTCAACTTATTTTAATGTTGACGATGTTTTTTGTTGCATTGGAACAACTAAAGCGAAAACTCCAAATCAAAATGATTACCGTAAAATCGATCATGATATTCCAGTAAATATTGGAAAAATTTGTCTTGAAAAAGGAGCTAAACAATATTTAATGGTTTCATCAATGGGCGCTGATATCAACTCTTCTATTTTTTATTCAAAACTTAAAGGAGAAACAGAAAGAGATTTAGCAAATTTGGGTTATTCTTCTTTTCATGCTATAAGACCCTCTCTATTATTGGGTGAAAGAAAAGAACAAAGAATAGGAGAGAGTATATTTAAGTTATTAGCTAAGCCAATCAATTTATTTTTAATGGGTCCATTAAAAGCCTATAAAGCGATTGAAGGAATTCAAGTTGCAAAAGCTCTAGTTGCAATTGCATCTTTAGAAAAACAAGGTAATCAAATCTGGATGAATAATCAGCTTTTTGATCAGGCTGAGACTTTGAAAAAGTAAATCACCAATCCAATTCCAATCATTCCAATTCCTAACCATTCTCTTTTAGCTAATTTCTCTTTAAAAATGAAAAATCCTGCTAGGAGAGAATAAGGAAAAAAGGCCAATTGCATAAATCCCATCAGGTTTAAATTAAACTTGGTATAACTAATATTCAATAATACAGAACCACTGATAGTGAAAATGGCTACCAGGGCGAGTTTCCATGTATTTTTTAATTCAGAGATTAGTTTACTTTCTTCCTTTAAAATGAAAGGAAAACTGCAAACTAATAATGTTAATTCTGAAATAAATGTACTCATCGATGCTGATGTATGTTGTAATGGAAACGATAACAATGCATAACCAAATCCCCATGCAATGGCGCTGCTTACAGCCCACAACAATCCATCCTTATTTTGCATTCCTTTCCATTGAATGATTATTCCCAAAACACAAATAAAGGATGCGAAGTAAAACCAAATTCCAGGTAATTTTTGTTCAATGATTCCGGCTATTAAATAGTGAATCATAGCTCCTGCAACGCCAATTATCGCCACATTTACAAAATGAATTTTCTTTAAAGCCTTGATATAGGCATACAAACCAAAGGCATTTAAAATAGAACAACCCAATAGTTCTAATAAGGTAATTTGATTTGGGATTAAAAAACTTTCATCGAATACAGGAATCAATATCAATGCAAACAAAACAGAAAATATACTTCTGATAAAAATGAGTCTTGCTGCTGAATACTGTAAACTTCCAAGTTTAATGAAAACATCAGCCAGAAAATACAATGTATTAACAAGTAAAGAAAAGTAAAATGCTTCCATTAATTATAGAGTTTTTCTAATTCCTTGTTGTAATCGTATTGCAAATCTTCATGTAATGTATTGATGCTTTGTTCGATTCTTTTAATTTGTCGTTGATACAAATTTGCCAATACATGATTCCCTTTTAAACTGAATCCAAGGTCTTTTAGTTCAATACAAAAATGCAATAACAATTCGATGGAAGTACTTGTTAATCCTGAATATTTAATATGGTTATTACAAATTTTTAATGCCTTACGGATGGTCTTTTTAGCTAAATATTGAGAACTAGTATTGGTATCTGAAAATACTTGTGAGATTTCAATTTTTACATCTTTGATATAATTTTCCTCATCAGCTCTTTCATATAAAAGATAATTAAGTAATGCTTTGTTATCAACTTTAAATTTGGCCAGCCTAAGTATGATTTCCTCCATCTCAGCTGGGTCCAGATTTTTCATCGATTTCCTAATATCATTTAAACTTGTAACTTTCAATTTTTGATTTTGTTTGATTTGCAATTACTTTATAAATCCTTGAAAACAAAAGTAAAACATACATTCTTATTGAAAGTACCTTGAAAACAAAGTTTAAAAGTTTTGGGTCTTTTGTTTTTTTCGTACCTTTCTTTTTTATGAGTTTTATTTTATCGAAATCAACCTACCTGTATGGATGTCAGTGCCCTAAACGACTGTATTTTCATAAGTTTAAAAGTGAATTAAGGAATCCCTTAGATGAAGGACAAGAATTTATATTTCAGCAAGGAACTGATATTGGAATTATTGCCAGAACATTGTTTAGTG
>JAIYDG010000046.1 GCA_027487625.1 Bacteroidota bacterium | reverse complement strand
TTGTGTAGACGATATGCCAGCGAAAGGCAAAAAAGCTCCTCAGAAACCGAAAAGTAGGCATATTCGCTTTCTGTGAAGATGATTATTTTATTTTATGCAATTTTCTAGGCAGGATCTCATTTAATTTTAAATGTATTTTTTTTTTTATATTATAGAGTATGATGATGAGGATGACGAGGATGATGAAGATGATGAAATTGGTGATGAGGATGCAGAGGAATCAAAATATGCCGACTTCTTTGATGATCCAAACGAAATAAGGTCAGAAACACACCAACAACATGAATTATCCAACCATTGATTTCATTTTATTTGAATGGTGATGGAGAACCTAATCCGCATCGATTTTATTCAGGCGAAGAGAAATAACGTATTAACAATCATTTTCAAAACAGGAATGATGGCGACGATTTCGACGAAGAATACATCAGTGATGATGGAGAAGACGATGGAGAAGATGATAATAGCGAAGGAAATGCTGATGAGGAGAATGAAGAGGAGGAAGAAGAAGAGGAGTTTGATGATGCAGATATCAAAGGACTTACCAACCTGCGAGAAGCAAGTGAGTTTCCATGAGCGATCGACCGTGTTGCCATCCATTTCTGAATTCGTATATTTATCATGACTGAATGCAAAGTGGACATCAATCGAGATAGTTAAGTGAGTAATAGAGCAGAGTAAAAATCGATTGACACCATGAAAACTGCTTTTTTAGAATCCAAGTTTGAGGAAAGAGAGGAAAAGACTCGTGAAAAGATGAGACAACTTGAAGATATGGGATTAGAGAAGAAGCTCTGGTCAATGACCGGCGAAGTCACGGCCAAGCAACGTCCGCTGAATTCCCTTCTTGAGGCTGACATAGCTTTCCAACAAGGCGTCAAGGTAAATCACATTTACATTCTGTTAGAGTTTGATTCTTTGATGATCTGTAATCGTCTCTGCAGGATGAATGATTCGTTCGTAAAATTCAATCATACTTTGATAAGAGATGATAAACATTTTTTTTTTTTTTTTTTAAGAATGTTTGATTGTGTTCGATAAACATCATTCATCATAATTGCAGTCAAAGCCAATCATTACTGAGGAAGTGACACAAAGCTTAGAAGACATGATCAAAAAGCGCATTCGTGATGTAAGTTGTGCGTCTTATATGCAAATATTTGATCTGTATATTTTTCCCACTAGCCACATATATTTTTTTAACTATCATTTGACAATCCATCCATTCAGTAAGGTGTGATTTTTAATTAAATTCTCAAAGAAGCTCAACTTTCTTTCTTATTAAAAAAACTATCAGGGCGAGTTTGATGATGTGCTTCCAAAGATTCCGCTCAACTTGAAGAGCCGACAAGAAGTCGAGCTCAACCAGGAAAAGAGCAAACAAAGTCTTGCAGAAGTTTATGAAGAGGAGGTTCATTTTTTTTGTCAAGTTTTCCAATCGCAAATGCCGTACTTTTGAGCCTCTATGTTACCAACTTTATTGATTTTTGAATATCACCAATCGATGCTTGCAAAAAAAACTTGGAGTTCTTTGGTCTCGCACAATCACCAATATGTCAGAGTCCATATCATTCACTTTCAATCTCTTTAGTACATGAAAAAAACATTTGGAGGTGACGATGCTGCAGAACTCAAGCCGAAATATGACGAAATCACTGCCCTTTTCAAGGACTTGTGCCACAAACTCGATGCGCTTTCGAATTACCATTCCACACCGAAGCCAGTACGATTCCAAATTCATTGTGACATCTCATGCCATTTCACTCGACACATTCACATATGCCCTTTTTTCTTAATTTTTTTAATGTCTTTGGAGAGAATCATGTTATGAAACGAGATTTAATCATGAGTGACTTGTTCAGATTCTATCGCTGAATAATGGGGATGTATTATTGTTTCCAGGAATTTTACTTCTCATGACTGTGAGTCTGATCTCTTGTGAATTTTTTTTCTTTCTTGCTTCAGGTGGAGGCAGACCTGGCTGTGGTGACAAATGTTCCGGCGCTTCACTTGGAAGAAATTACGCCCGCAGCATCAAGCCGTGCAACTCGATTGGCACCTGAAGAAGTGTACATCCGACCAAATGAGCCGCTGCTCGTAAGCGTCCCACATCGAAAACTTCAGTCTCTTTCATCGTCATTATTTCTGTCTATGCATCGTCTCTCTTTTTTTCTATTATCAGCAATGTTTGCCTCAGTGTGCTTGTGTTTGATTATACTTCAATTATGATTTAATTTCGGATTCGTGAATTTCAGGGAGAAACCGAAAAGAGTCGCGAGGACCGCAAACGCCTGAGACGTCAAAAGAAAGAGCGTCGACACAAACAACTTGTGCAGAAAGACCAGAAGCAAAAGATCTTGGAAAAGGCAAATCCCGAGCTTGCCCAGAAGAATTCTCGCAAGCGCGCTGCAGAAGCAATCAAGAACGACAAAAAGGTAGGAAGTCGAATCATGAATGTCTGATCATAAGTATAAATAAGGTCTTATCATTTGCACAAGACAGTATCATTCCAATATTTCATTAGCTGTTTTCATATCACGTCATTCTTTGGAATTTGTTTGCTTTCCATGAATACAAGTTACTTTTTCCAAACAATATGTCCAACTGTTGTTATCATTTCTTGATATCGAAAGTTTTTCGGGGCCGATTTGGCATTACAATTATCGTACTCTGTCAACAGTATAAGTTGTTGAATTTCAGTGATGTTTATAATTTTGCAAATAAAAGTAATCCACAACATCCCGTTTCAATCGCATATTCACCGA
>JAIYDG010000307.1 GCA_027487625.1 Bacteroidota bacterium | reverse complement strand
GCACCACAAACAGCTCTTAAATAATATAAATCCCAAGTTAATTTGTCGGTATCCATATTATCGATAGCAGTTTTAGCACCATTAGCATCACCATTTAATAATGTAGCTAATGCAGAATTAAAATCTGATTTACCACTTTTTTGGAAACATGAAACAGCTAAAGGATAGTTACCTTTTTTAATTGCGAATAAACCTAAATTATAATAAGTGTTTTCTCCAGCATTTAATGCATCCATGTATAAAGCTTCAGCAGCAGCTAAATCACCTTTAGCACGAGCAATAGCAGCTTTATTAGCTAATACTTTACCATTTTTAGGGCTTAAACCATCAGCAGTATTTAAATTAGCTGAAGCATCATTTAAATTTCCTTGTTTGATTTGAACAGCAGCTAATTCACAGAAACCTTTCCAATCTGCAGCATTACGAGTATTATAAGCATTTAAAGCTTCAGTTTTCTTAGCAACATCAGTAGAAATAATAGCTAAATGATACAATTCATCGTTTGATAATTGCTCATATTTACCATAATAATTCATTAAATCAGCTTCAGTTTTGAAAGGTTTAGCACCTAATAAAACCAATTCAGATTTTCTTAATTTAGGAAGAATTTTATCAGCAGCGATTTTCCAAGAAGCTTCATGGTTTCTACGTAATAAACCTTCACGCTCTTCATCAGAAATACTAGTATTATTAATGATAGCTAACATTTCGTTTTTATCAGCTAATTCAGAGTTAGAAAGTTCAGCAGCGAAACCTTTCCAGTCTTCAGCCAACATATAACCCATTGCAAAATTGCTATCATTAGCTTCTGTGAAGCCTAATTTTTTCAATTCTTTTTTGAAGTAAGCAAAAGTGCTTTCAGAACGACCTTTTGACAAATCGTTGTTTCTAGAAAGTTCACCATCTGGAGAAGCAGTAGCATTAATAGAAATACCTCTGATAACCCAATTAGGATCTTTTTTCAATAAATTCTTTAATTCAGCGATTTGTTTTTTGTTGTCAACCACTTTTCCTTGTTTGAAGCTAGGATTAAATTTAGCAACATCTATAGGGAAATAGATTCCTACTGATTTATTAGACAATTCAGGTTTGTAATTGTCACCAATCATGTAAACCTCATCTTTAAATTGAACTAAACCAGCTGTAGCAACAGTACCTTGAACCATGATATCACTAGCAACTGGCACTTCTTTTCCTTCGAAAGTGAATCTAGGGTATAATTTTACACTACGCATGTTTGCAGTGTAAGGAATTTTATCTGTATAAGTAATTGTTCCACCTAACTTAGTGTCAACTGTTAAATCAGCATTAACTTTAGCTTTAGAACCTTTAACAGTAGTTTCTTTCAACTTAATTTCACCACCATCAGCAGTTTTTAAATAAGGTTGGAAATTTACAACCGCTTTAGGTTTAATAGATTTAGGAGGAACTGTTCCAGTAATAGTTACCAAAACTGAGTCACCTTTCATCTCCAATGGGTCTGGAGTTACGGTGTACATGTTCTTCGTAAAGTTAATTGGACCGGAACAAGCTCCTAAAAGCAAAGAGCCGGCAATTGTCATAGGGAGAAGTTTTTGTGCAAAATCCTTCATTGTATCTTAATTTTGTGCTGCAATTATACTTTATTTGGAATAAAGTTCACCTAATTTTTATCAATTGTATATAATCAAAATTAAAGGGAAAGCAAAAATTCCCGACTACCTTCAAGTAAGGGACGACAATTTTACATTGGTCTGTTATACCCGAACAGACCGCCCAGAGCGGGCTTTAGAGAAATGCGGCATGGGCGAGCATATTGAACTAATTAAGCAAAAAATGGAAGAAATTCCTTTTGGACAAATGACTAAAATTGATTTGAAATGAGTGATATTCAACCCATCATAAAACTCGAAGGAGCAAATATTTTTCAAAAAGACAATTTAATTTTGTCGGATTTGAACCTAAAAATTTATCCAGGTGAATTTGTTTACCTCATCGGAACCACTGGAAGTGGAAAAACCAGTTTATTAAAAACCTTATATGGTGAACTCAAACTTGAAAAAGGTTTAGGAGAAATAGCAGGTTTCCATTTAGACAGTTTAAAAAAGAAGGAAATTCCATTCTTAAGAAGAAAATTGGGAATAGTTTTCCAGGATTTCCAGTTGCTTTTTGATAGAAATGTCGCTGAAAACCTGTTTTTTGTTATGAATGCAACCGGTTGGACTAACGAAGATGAAAAGGTTTCAAGAGCAGAGGAAGTGCTTAGTTTAGTAGGATTATCCACAAAACTTCACAAAATGCCATTTGAATTAAGTGGTGGAGAACAACAAAGATTGGTTGTTGCCAGAGCTTTACTTAATAAACCAGATGTTATTTTAGCAGATGAACCTACTGGAAATCTTGATCCTAAAACCAGTGATGATATTTTGTCTCTCTTACACCAATTAAGTTCAGCAGGTAATACTGTACTTATGGCAACACATGATTATAGGTTAATTGATAAGTTTCCTGCTAAAGTAATTAGATGTGAAGGTGGAAAAATTACTCTTCCTTCTCAGGAACTTTATCAAGAATAAGTCCACTTAAAATATTTCCATTAAACCTATTATTATAGTTTAGGTTTAATTTTTCGTAGCGAGATTGAAAATCATCCTCCCCGATTGGAATTGACATTAATTCAGTAATTTTTGCTTTCCAATCGAGGGGGGTTTTAGCTGATATATATAAATCATCAAAACCCAAACCTTCAAGTTCTTTTTCTGAAGCAATTAAATGTCGGCCATTAAATAATAAATGAAGTAAAAACTGTTTCATGCCTGTAGTACCGATTGCTGGCATTAAATTTATTTGAGATTTTTTTACTAAATTCATTACATCATCATCACTTAAATGTTCTTTAAGTCGAATATTGGCGTTTTCTGAAATGGCATTTCGTAATTCAGGTTTTGCACCTTCACCTGCTATTAATAATTTAAAAGGCAATTCTGAAAACACATTTTTGATTAAAAACATAGCAGAATCGTGATTGAGCTGCCTATCTAAACGTGCATGAAACAAGCAAAATTTACCTGTTCCTTCAGGTACTCTATATTTCTTTTCTGAATGAAAGGCAGGTAAATAGTAAGACTTTGTATTGTATCGTTTGCAAAAGCTTGTATAATCTTTGGGAGAAATACTCAAAATCATGTTTGCATGATTTAAAACTGATTCGAACTCTCTAAATTTTGTCGCCTCCTTTTCATAATACCATTTAGAAAGTTTTGATTTTCCTCTTGATTTTTCTAAATAGTATTTTGATGAAATTTTATCTACCCTAACCAGTTTATATCTGCCTTTAAGTGTTGGTTCACTTAAAAAGAAACAAGCCTCAAGTCCTTCAAAAAGTATAGGTGCTTCAATAGAAATTAAATTTTTCAATAATGCACTAACTCCAGCAGAATATACAATATCAGGTATTGAATTTTCAGATGTCCAGATTCTTTTTGGATGATACCTGAATACCTTTTCACAATATTGTTCTAATTCAGTTACAGGTTCATGGTTTTTTGATTCAATACAGTGTAAGAATATTTTAATACCAAGTTCCGACAAAGATTTTATGGTATGAAAAATCTCTGCCGCAGTTCCAAATCGAGGTGGATATGGATATATGGTAGTTACGATGTGTAAATGCTTCATGAGATTTGGCTACAATCCCTTATAAATTGGAATTAGTTTTTCTTTTTCTAATTCCCAATTTAAATCTTTTGTCGCTTTTTTGCAATTATTTGTCAATTCAACTCTTATTTGGCTTGATTCAATTAATAAGTGCAAGGATTTTTTGATTGATTCAATATCATAAGCACTTAAAATTGCTACTGAATAAGTATCATTTAAATGCTTGTATTCAATAAAATTTGAACAAATTTGAGGAATTCCTGCTTGAATATAATCGAAGAATTTGTTGGCAAGTGAATATTGGTAACTCAAACCCATTGGTTCTAAAACATTAAATCCGATATCACATGATTTAGTTAATATTTTTAAGTCATCTGGCTTTACAAATCCAAGAAATTCTACTTGGTTTTCTTGTTGATTTTGTTTGACTAATTCCCTTAAAGTATTACTTCAATCGCCTTCTCCAGCAAGTATTAATTTAACTGGAAATTCTTTAACAGCATTAATTAAATGTGATAAACATCTTCCTTCATTTAAAGCACCTTGGTATAAAATTCGAAGAGGAGCATTTTCTTGTTTCGATTCAAATTCGGCTGTTTTATTTGGCAGATTTCTAATACAATTAAACGGAATTCCATAAGAAGCTGTAAAGATATTTGCTAAGCCAGGCCCAACAGTATAAGCGGCATCAGCCAAAGGAATACAGGCATTTTCAATAATTCCCCAAATACCTTTAGTAAAGTGTCGATTGCTTAATTCAGGTACTTCTGTAAAATATTCATGTGCATCAAAAACCAATTTCTTCGACCTTAAAATTTTAACAAAAGTACATGGTAAAATTGTATCAGAATCAATTGAACCAATGATATCAAACTTTTTAAAAATCAAATAAAAGAATAACCTGATTTGGAATTCAAGGTAAAATAATTTGCCTTTATTAAACCTACATTTTAAACGATGTTGTTGGTAAGGTTTAGGACTTAATTCTATCGAATTCGGCCAAATTCTACCAACGATAAATACATCGAATTCATCTTGTAAACTGCTGCAAATGCGTTGCATTCGCTGGTCGTAATTTAAATCTGTTGTTACACAGAATATGATGTGTTTCCGTTCCAATATAATTTTTCTGATGAATCTAGTTGCAAGATAAGTTTGTCGAGTAGAATTCTGCAATAATTAGAGATTTCCTCTTGAGGATATTCAGGAAGTTTTTCGATTAATTCATCAATTCTCAAAGGTTTAAGTTGAAGAATTTGTTTGATATTTCTTTCCATTTCCTCTTTTTGGAAACCTTGTTTACGCTTATTATTTAAACAGATATCACAAATGCCACAATCTTCAGAATCCCATTCTTCAAAATATTTTAGAAGAATTCTACTTCTGCATAAATAATCGGATTCTGCATACTCAATCATTTTTTGCAGTTTGATAAAGTAAATTTCCTTACGTTGTTTATAAAATGCTTTATCAAAACGTAAATAAGATGAACCAATTCTTTCTGTTTTAAAATTTAATCGTACAGCCTCATTTTGTTCCTGATAATCGAGAACTTGTTGCTGAGTTAATTTCTTTAAACTTAATCTTATTTCTGCCTCATTTCTTTTTAGTTTGGTTGATATAAATTTTTCTGAAATAATGGAATGTTTTTCAAACAAACCTCCGTAACTCCTTAATAAAATTTTGAGTAAATTATCGTACTTTTCATTTTCAACTTGGTAACGATAAATTTCCCCTGGATCCATTAACATCATAAGTTTTGAGGGTTCATAAAACGAATCACTCATGTGTAACATTTCCATTTGTTGAAGCACAGATAAAGAAGCTCTTACTAAATAAGCATCGAGTTGTCTGTTTTTGCAAAAGTCATCTAAATCAAACAAAAAACTTCTTTCTGGATTAACACCCATAGGAATGTGCAAATAGGAACAAAGAGCATCGTAAATTACCCGAATGTCTTTTTCATCTGGAAAATTTTGCAACAAACGTTTTTCCATTTGTTGAGAATCAGAAGGGCCATGTAATAACAAACAATAAGCTTTGTTACCATCTCGGCCTGCCCTACCCGCTTCCTGATAATATGCTTCAAGACTATCGGGCATTTCAATATGTACAACAAAACGGCAATCGGGTTTATCTATTCCCATTCCAAATGCATTGGTACAAACCATCACACGTATCTTATTATCTATCCAGGCTTGTTGACGTTTATTTCTTTCATCAAAACTTAAACCTGCATGATAAAATGACGCAGAAATTCCTTCTTTAACTAACCAATGCGAAATTTCAACTGTTTTTTTCCTGCTTCTTACATAAATCAAACCACTACCTTGAACCGACTTTAAAACCTTTAAAATCTGGCTATCTTTTGATTCAGTTTTTCTTACTACATAACTTAAATTTCTACGATAAAAACTACCAGTAATTACTTTGGCATGTTTAAAGTCCAATTGGTTTTGCATATCAGCAATTACCTGCTTGGTGGCAGTTGCAGTTAAAGCAAGAATTGGAACTTTTGGAAAGAAAGGTCGTAATTGAGCAATTTGTCTATATTCAGGACGAAAATCAAAACCCCACTGACTGATACAATGAGCTTCATCAACAGCAATTAAAGTAATAGGTAAATCCTGTATATTGGCTTTAAACTGATTTGCATTTAGTCTTTCAGGAGAAACGTATAAAAACTTAACCTTTCCTTGAATACAATTTCCAAGAATATTTCTGATTTCATTCTGATGCATTCCGGCATACAAAGCATGAGCCGTGATTCCCATTTTTTGCAACCTTTCAACCTGGTCTTTCATTAAAGCAACTAAAGGTGAAATTACCAAACACAAACCATCTAAAACAAGCGCCGGAACCTGAAAACAAATTGATTTTCCTCCACCAGTTGGGAGTAAAGCAAGCGTATCATTTCCATCAAGAATATTTTGAATAATATCTTCTTGCAAAGGCCTGAAGGAACTATGTCCCCAGTATTTTTTTAAGACCTGAAGCGCCGAAGATTCCATTTCAGACTACAATAATTCCATCTTTAATAGTTAACATTCTATCACTCATGGCAGCCAGTTGAGGATTATGAGTAACGATTACAAAAGTTTGTTTGAAATGTTCACGTAAATCAAAAAACAATTGGTGTAATTGTCCTGCCGAATTAGAATCTAGGTTTCCTGATGGTTCATCAGCTAAAATCACTGCAGGTTTGTTCATTAAAGCACGAGCAACAGCCACACGTTGTTGTTCACCACCACTTAGTTCAGAAGGTTTATGAGAAAAACGGGCACTTAAACCCATTAAATCGAGTAATTCTTTGGCTCTTTTTTCGGAATCTGATTTAGAAACTCCGGCAATCCAAGCTGGCATACAAACATTTTCGATGGCACTAAATTCAGGAAGTAATTGATGAAACTGAAAAATGAAACCCACTTTTTTATTTCTAAACTCTGCAAGACTATTTCCCTTTAAACCAGCAGTTTCAGAGCCATCAATTAAAAGAGAACCGGAATCTGCTGAATCTAAAGTTCCTAATATTTGTAATAAAGTAGTTTTACCGGCACCAGAAGCACCAACAATAGAAACCACTTCACCCTCATTAATTTGTAGGTTGATATCTTTTAAAACCTGCAATCCATTGTAGGATTTAACTATGTTTTTCGCAATAATCATGACTAAACTTCGGGCTGTAATATAGTATTAGTTGGGCAGAGTGTCCTATTTTTAGGGAGAAAGAATGGGATGCACACATTTAAAAAAGCTAAAACAATCTGATAATCAATATAAATCATAAAAATAGAAGAGATATTATAAACATTCATAAAACTGAATTTAAAATGCTTTCAAATCTGATTTGAAATGGTATTTTCGCAGCAAATTTTTTCGTAATGAACATTCATGAATATCAAGCCAAACAAATATTAAAATCGTTTGGCGTTGCAGTACAAGAAGGAATTGTTGCTGAAACAGCAGAACAAGCCTATGATGCCGCTTTAAAACTAAAAGACCAGTATGGCAGTGATTTTGTGGTGGTTAAAGCCCAAATTCATGCAGGTGGACGTGGTAAAGGTTCTATTATTGGTAAAGAACAAAGAGGTGTTGCCCTTGCTAAAAATGCTGATAAAGCAAAAGAAATTGCAGGTAACTTAATTGGAGGTACTTTAGTAACAATTCAAACCGGACCAAAAGGTAAACTTGTTAGTAAAGTTTTGGTAG
>JAIYDG010000305.1 GCA_027487625.1 Bacteroidota bacterium | reverse complement strand
TGCTACTGGTCGTATCGAGCGTGGTATCATCAACTCTTCTGAAGAGGTTGATATCATCGGTTTAGGTGCTGAAAAATTAAAATCAGTTGTTACTGGTGTTGAAATGTTCCGTAAAATCCTTGATAGAGGTGAAGCTGGTGATAACGTAGGTTTATTGTTACGTGGTGTTGATAAAAACCAAATCCGTCGTGGTATGGTTATTTGCAAACCAGGTTCAGTATTACCTCACACTAAATTCAAAGCTGAAATCTACGTTTTATCAAAAGACGAAGGTGGACGTCATACTCCTTTCTTCAACAAATACCGTCCTCAGTTCTATTTCAGAACAACTGACGTAACTGGAGAAACTGTATTACCTGAAGGTGTAGAAATGGTTATGCCTGGTGATAACATCACTATCACAGTTCAATTGATCGCTCCTATTGCTATGGAGAAAAACTTACGTTTCGCTATCCGTGAAGGTGGTAGAACAGTAGGTGCTGGTCAGGTAACTGAAATTTTAGAATAATCTAATTCAGACATTCAAGTGTTGGTTAGAAATCTAACCAACACTTGGTGTCTTATAGAATTAACAAAATCAACTACTTAGTAGTTAAAAAAAGGTTGTTTTAGTCTATTTTAGACAAGATTGAATTTCCAAAATCAATCGCCTTATTAAACGGAATAATATACGGGCATAGTTCAATGGTAGAATAGAAGTCTCCAAAACTTTTGATCTGGGTTCGAATCCTAGTGCCCGTGCGAGATAAAAAAGCAAATGAGCAAGTTATCTGAATACTTAAAATCATCTTACGATGAACTAATGAACAAGGTTTCTTGGCCTAGCTGGGAAGACCTACAAGAAAGTACCATTATTGTAATGATCGCTTCGCTGATTATTGCGTTTATTATTGGTATAATCGATTTGGCAAGTGGTAGCGCCTTGGGATTCTTTTACCAAATTTTTCAAAACCAATAAGAGGTATTAATTCGGTAGATTAAAATGTCTGAACAACAAACAGAACAATTCAAATGGTACGTGGTGAGAGCCATTACCGGTCAGGAAAAGAAAGTTAAAGCTCAACTCGAGGTAGAACTCGAAAGGGCAGGCCTTCTTGCGAACGTTCCGCAAATCCTGATTCCTACCGAAAAAATCTATCAGGTTAAAAACGGTAAGAAGACATCCAAAGAAAAAGCCTATTTACCAGGTTATATTCTTATTCAAGCAAATGTTGAAGGAGAAGTTGGTCATATCATTGAATCTGTGAATGGTGTTGTTGGTTTCCTTGGTGGAAAAGCAACTCCTACACCTCTTAGAATTTCTGAAGTAAATAGAATTCTAGGTAACGTAGATGATATTTCTGAACAAGGCGAAACTTTAATTGAACCATACATTGTTGGTGAAAATGTTAAAGTAATTGATGGACCTTTCAGCGGTTTCAGCGGTGTGATTGAAGAAGTGATGGAAGACAAAAAGAAATTGAAAGTAATGGTTAAAATCTTCGGAAGAAGAACTCCATTGGAACTCAATTTTGTTCAAGTAGAAAAAGAAAGTTAAATGTAGTATAGTCCTGTGAAGGACAAAAAAAGAATGATGTTATGGCTAAAGAACTAACAGGTTTTATTAAACTTCAGGTAAAAGGTGGCGCTGCAAATCCGGCACCTCCAATTGGTCCAGCTTTGGGATCGAAAGGTGTAAATATCATGGAGTTCTGCAAACAATTCAATGCAAGAACCCAAGATAAAGCAGGAAAAATTTTACCTGTTGTGATTTCAGTGTACAGTGATAAGTCTTTTGATTTTGTAATCAAAACTCCTCCTGTAGCAAACCAATTATTAGAAGCAGCTAAAATCCAAAAAGGTTCTGCTGAACCTAACAGAAAGAAAAACGGTTCTGTAACTTGGGATCAAATCAGAACTATCGCTGAAGATAAAATCGTTGACATGAACTGTTTCAAAGTTGAATCAGCTATGAAAATGGTTGCAGGTAGTGCGCGTAGCATGGGCTTGAATGTAACAGGCGAAAATCCTTTTAACAATTAATTAATAGCGAAATGGCAAGGATAAGTAAGAAAAGAAAAGAAGCCCTGAAAAAGGTAGATGCTGCTAAAGCATATACTTTATCTGATGCTTCAAAATTGGTAAAGGAGATTTCCTACACCAAATTCGATTCATCAGTTGATATTGATATTCGTTTAGGTGTTGATCCTAAGAAAGCAAACCAAATGGTTCGTGGTGTGGTTGCTTTACCTCATGGTACTGGTAAAACGATTAAAGTTTTAGCTTTGGTTCCTCCGGATAAAGAAGCAGAAGCTAAAGAAGCTGGTGCTGATTATGTTGGATTAGATGAGTACATTCAAAAAATTGAACAAGGTTGGGTAGATATTGATATTATTATCACTGTTCCTGCTGTAATGGCTAAATTAGGTAAATTAGGTAAAATATTAGGTCCTCGTAACTTGATGCCAAATCCTAAGAGTGGAACTGTTACCCAAGAAGTTGGAAAAACTGTTAAAGAAGTTAAAGCAGGTAAAATTGATTTTAAAGTAGATAAAGAAGGTATTATTCACACTTCAATCGGTAAATCAACTTTTGCTCCTGAAAAATTAGTTGAAAATGCAGTTGAGTTAATTCAAAGCATTTCTAAATTAAAACCATCTTCAGCAAAAGGAACCTATTTTAAAAGTATCCACATCAGCAGTACTATGAGTCCGGGAATTACTGTTGACACAAAGTCAGTACCTGGAATTTAATTGATTAAGCGATGAAAAGGGAAGAAAAAGCAGAAGTTATAGCAGGCTTAGTAGAGAAATTTGGTCAATATAAGAACATTTATTTGACAGATATCGCTAGCCTTAATGCTCAACAAACGAGCAGTTTAAGAAGAGAGTTATTCAAAAATGGTATCATTATGCAAGTTGCAAAAAATACCATGATTGAAAAAGCTATGGAACAATCAGGAAGAGATTTTGGTGCGATTGTTGATACCTTAAAAGGTAACACAGCTTTGATGTTCTGCGAAGACATGAAAGCTCCAGCAAAAGTTATTAAAAGCTTCAGAAAAAAAGGTGAAATTCCTAGATTAAAAGGTGCTTGTATCGATGCTGATGTGTTTATCGGAGATAACCAATTAGAATCGTTAATTAACCTTAAAACTAAAAATGAACTTATCGGTGAAATCATCGGTATGTTACAATCACCGGCTCAAAATGTTATCAGCGCTTTACAATCAGGTGGTTCAACCATCGCAGGTGTTGTTAAAACATTATCAGAACGTCCGGAATAATTAAATATCACAATTACAGAAATAATAACAATTAAAATTTAGAAAAATGGCAGATTTAAAAGCGTTCGCAGAACAATTAGTTAACTTAACAGTAAAAGAAGTTAACGAGTTAGCTAAAATTTTGAAAGATGAGTACGGAATTGAACCAGCTGCTGCTGCAGTTGCTGTTGCGGCTCCAGCTGCAGCACCAGAAGCTGCTGCTGAAAAAACATCTTTTGATGTTATCTTGAAAAGCGCAGGTGCTAACAAATTAAACGTTGTTAAAATCGTTAAAGATTTAACAGGTTTAGGTTTGAAAGAAGCTAAAGAATTAGTAGACGGAGCTCCAAAGCCTATTAAAGAAGGCGTTGATAAAGCAACTGCTGAAGATTTGAAAGCTAAGCTTACTGAAGCAGGAGCTGAAGTTGAGCTTAAGTAATTTAAACTCAGCATACTAAGAGTTTGTGACCCCGGCTCGGAGCCGTGGGTCACTTTCCTGTTTTATGGAAATCGAAGTGTCAGAATACCTTTAAATTAAAATTCAAATTGGCCAATATTAATAACCCGACAGGAGAAAGAATCAATTTTGCTTCTGTCAAACCCGTAATTGATTATCCTGATTTTCTCGATGTTCAATTGCAGTCGTTCAGGGAGTTCTTTCAGTTAGATACTACCTCTGAAAGTCGTGAGAACGAGGGTTTGTATAAAGTATTTCTGGAAAATTTCCCGATTACTGATACAAGAAACATTTTCGTTCTTGAATTCCTTGATTATTTCGTAGATCCTCCTCGTTATTCTATCGATGAGTGTATCGAACGTGGTTTAACTTATTCAGTTCCTCTGAAAGCTAAATTACGTCTTTCTTGTAATGATCCTGAGCACGAGGATTTTAAAACTATCGTGCAAGATGTGTATTTAGGTACTATTCCTTACATGACTCCACGTGGTACTTTTGTTATCAATGGTGCTGAAAGGATCATTGTTTCTCAATTACACAGATCTCCAGGTGTATTTTTCGGACAAAGTTATCATACAAACGGTACCAAACTTTACTCTGCCAGAGTTATTCCGTTTAAAGGTAGCTGGATCGAGTTTGCTACAGACGTTAACAACGTAATGTATGCTTATATCGATCGTAAGAAAAAATTCCCTGTAACTACTTTATTACGTGCGATTGGTTACGAAACCGATAAAGAAATCCTGAATTTGTTTGATTTAGCTGAAGAAGTTAAAGTAAGCAAAGCAGGATTAAAACGTGTTTTAGGACGCAAACTTGCTGCAAGGGTTCTTAGAACCTGGGTAGAAGATTTCGTAGATGAAGATACCGGTGAGGTAGTTTCTATCGAAAGAAATGAAGTAATTATTGAACGTGATACTATTTTAGAAGATGATCATATTGATTTAATTGTTGAAGCTGAAGTTAAAACTGTATTGCTTCACAAAAATGAATCAAGTCATAACGATTTTGCTATCATCTTAAATACTTTACAAAAAGATACTGCTAATAGCGGAAAAGAAGCTCATGAGCATATTTACCGTCAATTAAGGAATGCAGATCCACCTGATGAAGAAACCGCTCGTGGTGTAATTGAAAAATTATTCTTCTCAGATAAACGTTACGATTTAGGTGATGTAGGTCGTTATAGAATTAACCGTAAATTAGGTAAAAATGAACCTTTATCTAACCGTGTTCTTTCTAAAGATGATATCGTATCAATCATTAAGTACTTAATCGAATTATCTAATTCTCGTGCTGATGTGGATGATATTGACCACTTAAGTAACAGACGTGTTAGAACTGTAGGTGAGCAATTATATGCTCAGTTTGGTGTTGGTTTGGCTCGTATGGCTCGTACCATTCGTGAAAGAATGAATATTCGAGATAACGAGGTGTTCACTCCTACAGACTTAATTAATGCCAAAACATTATCTTCTGTTATCAACTCATTCTTTGGAACCAATCAGTTATCACAGTTCATGGACCAAACAAATCCATTGGCTGAGATTACACACAAACGCCGTATGTCGGCTCTTGGTCCTGGTGGTTTGAGTCGTGATCGTGCTGGTTTTGAGGTGCGTGACGTACATTATACTCACTATGGTCGTTTATGTACTATTGAAACTCCAGAAGGTCCAAATATTGGTTTGATTTCATCTCTTTGCGTACATGCTAAAATTAATAGCATGGGATTCATTGAAACTCCTTACTTGAAGGTAACTGATGGTGTTGTTGGGGTAAATCAACCAGTAACTTATTTAAGTGCTGAAGATGAAGATGGAAAAGTAATTGCACAGTCGAATGCTCGCTACGATACGGCTGGTAATTTCATCGAACAAAAAATTAAAGCTCGTTACGAAGGTGACTTCCCAATGGTGGATCCTGAGAAACTTGAGTTCATGGATATTGCTCCAAATCAAATTGTATCTATCGCAGCTTCTTTGATTCCTTTCTTGGAACATAATGATGCGAACCGTGCTTTGATGGGATCGAACATGCAACGTCAAGCAGTTCCATTATTACGTCCACAAGCTCCTGTTGTAGGTACTGGTTTAGAAGGCAGAATTGCTAAAGATTCACGTACTTTATTGGTAGCTGAAGGAAATGGTGTTGTTGAATACGTAGATGCTAACGAAATCAGAATTCGTTATGAGCAAACTGAAAATGATCGTTTAGTAAGTTTTGGTACTGATACTAAATCTTATAAATTAATCAAATTCCGTAGAACTAACCAAAATACTTGTATCAACTTAAAACCTATCGTAAGAAAAGGTCAGAAAGTTGAAAAAGGTTCAGTTTTATGTGAAGGATACGCAACAGAAGGTGGCGAATTAGCTTTAGGTAGA
Organism: Bacteroidota bacterium; assembly: GCA_027487625.1. Lineage (GTDB taxonomy): Bacteria > Bacteroidota > Bacteroidia > UKL13-3 > UKL13-3 > CAISCU01. The sequence goes on along the minus strand of JAIYDG010000305.1, from coordinate 1,136 downwards.
AACTTACAAGTAGCATTCATGCCTTGGCAAGGATTCAACTTTGAGGATGCGATTGTAATCTCTGAAAAAGTAGTTAAAGAAGATATCTTTACTTCTATTCACATTACAGAGTATGAACTTGAAGTGAGAGATACCAAAAGAGGAGAAGAAGAATTAACAAACGATATTCCGAATGTTAGTGAAGAAGCTACAAAAAATCTCGACGAAAATGGATTAATCAGAATTGGTTGTGAAGTTGGAGAAGGTGATATTTTGATTGGTAAAATCACTCCTAAAGGTGAAACTGAACCATCTCCTGAAGAAAAATTATTACGTGCAATTTTCGGTGACAAAGCTGGTGATGTAAAAGATGCTTCTTTAAAAGCTATTCCATCTACAAGTGGTGTTGTTATTGATAAGAAATTATTTGCTCGTGCTAAAAAAGAGAAAACTGCTAAAGCCGACGATAAAGCTAAATTAGCTAAATTGAAGGATGAGAACGAAAAGAACTTAAAGGATATCAAAGACATTTTAGTTGATAAACTTTTCACTATTCTTTCTGGTAAAACTTCTGCGGGTGTTATTAATGTTTACAACGAAGAATTAATTGCTAAAGGAAGTAAATTCAGTACTAAGAATTTAACTGATATCGATTATTCAAATGTAAATGCTACTAACTGGACAAGTGATTCAGAGAAGAATGATTTAGTTCGTTCTATTTTAACTAACTATAAAAACCGTTACAACCAGGAAGTAGCTGATTTCCGTAGAAAAGAATATGCTATTTCAGTAGGTGATGAGCTACCAACAGGAATTTTAAAACTTGCTAAAATTTACCTTGCTAACAAGCGTAAATTGAAAGTAGGGGATAAGATGGCAGGTCGTCATGGTAATAAAGGTATTGTTGCTCGTATCGTGCGTGAAGAAGATCTTCCTTTCATGGATAATGGTAAACCAGTAGATATCGTTTTGAATCCTCTAGGTGTACCAAGTCGTATGAACTTAGGACAGATTTACGAAACTGTTTTAGGTTGGGCTGCAAAAGAAATGGACGTGAAATTTGCTACACCAATTTTTGATGGAGCTTCGGATGACCAAGTACTTGAATACACTCGTAAAGCTGGTATTCCAGATTGGGGTAAAACCTATTTACATGA
>JAIYDG010000055.1 GCA_027487625.1 Bacteroidota bacterium | reverse complement strand
CAGGATCAAGAAGAGCCAGCTGAAGAAGAACCTCATCCGCCACCAAAGCCGCCAACACCACCGCCGGAACCGCCCGTGAAAAAAATCGTCATAAATAATCCGGCTCGCAGACCTCCCTCCCGATACGTTGTCGCAAATTCTTTAAAAAGTCACATTTGCACAGATCCTCTCTCCTTTCCGGAAAATTGTACTCTGGTTGTTAGAGAAGGAGAACCTTACGACTTTGTAGCTTCTCGAGGTCCTTGTTCGGTGCTAGGACTACTCAGAAAAAGCGTACAGCCCAACGTTCTTTCCAACGATTGCGTGATAAAGAGCAGACCAAATTTAGACTTTCTCTCTCTCGAAATAATCGACAATGCCCTAAACACATTTCGAAATACGGGAAACAAGTCAATGTGGATTAAATTAGATCTACAGTATGCCTACCTAAACTAACAAAAAACTTTTTTTTCTTTCTTCGTCCGCAGTGTTGAAACTAAATTACGATCACACGAGTCAGGCCAACAAAAACGCAAACAACATCAACACCGACGACGACACCGACGACGACGACGACGACGACGAATACGACGAGCATCAAGAGGAAGGAGACGAAAACGAAGGTGAAAAATCTGGCAAACCGTCTAAAACGTTTGAGAAAGAAAACTTAACAGCAGCACCAAAAGAAGAAACTTTTCCCATTTACCAAGACTTCATGCCTGAAACGGAAGAAGCCGAGCTGGAAAGCAAAATTGAAAAGGCTATAGCCAAGGCTCTGTCCAAGAGATCAGAAAGGAGAAAACGAGCAGCGGCGGCGGCTTCGTCCAGAGCTTCCGACTCCTCATCGAGCGAACGCGAGGAAGACGACGACGACAACGAAGAAGATAACGAGCAAGGAAGCGACTACGACCATTACGACGATGTAAAAATGGGCAAGAGATCCGGAAAGCACAAGTCTAACAAAAAAACTTCGTCGTCATCCAAGTCGTCGCACAAACGACCGGCCAGCAAAAAATCGGGATACACTTCAGCTCAAAAAAAGCAGCTAACCTCCGTCACCAAGTCCCTCAACGGCCTCCAAAAAAGAATTCACAAAATTCTAGACAAGTAAACAATGAACAAAATGTCTAGTGAAAAAAGGATTGCCGGTGGTAGTGGTGGTGGTGTTGTTACAAAAAAACGAAAGAAACTCAAACCGAGCATGAAAAAAGTGGAGGCTACTTTTGTCAGCCCAGAAAACGAAGACAAGACTCCTCCGCTACCAGGTTTTAATCTGGCCGGACGTCCAGACTATCTGAAAAACAAAGATGGAGGATTAAAGAAAAATCAAGTCAAGACTTCCGGACCTTATCACACTCCAGACATTAACACCGAGTCCTACTGGCACTTTGTCATTAGGTCAAACAAAAACGAATGGATCCGGTTCAATCCTGACTCGATATCTCTGGTCGTCTACGGGAGCTACAACAATCCAACTCGGGATGCCGCCAGTCGAGTTCCGGCTACCGCAGCAGAAAAACACGCCCTACAAGCCGGAATCGGAGCGCCCTTCATGTATCTCGATCCCTCCGTGATGGGAACAAGCTTTGTTTATCGCGTCGACGTGTCCATCAACAACGTCCCGGTACCCACAAACTCGTACGTCGGCAACCTTCTGCTTCAGTACGTCAGGTGCGCAAGAATTTTCAATCACCAAGCCAAAAATTTTATAGCCTTGAATACCGACATCGCCTCTACCGCCACCAGAGCCAACCTCAATTCGGCCATGAAAAAAGCTACTTCGGCTTTTGACTATTTTGATCCTCTGAGCTCTCAGGGGGCGAGAATTCCAGTCTATCTCGACGGAATTTTTCCCTTCAGTCGAAAAAATTCAACGAGCGAATCGATTGACAAAACTCGAGAACAAAATTTGTACTTTCCACCCGACACTAGCGTGGAAATCCGAGTCCACGTTTACCGTAGCAAGATGGAAGGTGTTTTTCACCATCAGCTATCCATGAGTGACTACTTTGGACTCGGAGCGGCTACGACACCCGATGCCGACATCACTTTGACTTTTCAACAAGTCATCTTGGAATACGAGGCCGTCGAACTCAAGGCTAGCGAGCACATCAAAGCCATGAAGCAGTATCTTGCCGGCGGACTGGGAACGTACACTTACGACATAGTCAGAGGTCAACATCAGTCGCTGGAAAGCGGACAATCTTCGACTCAAACGGTTTTCCAAATTCCCGAGTTTGCGAGAATCATTTACATTCTCTACATTCCCGATTGGGCAACCTTTCCCATGGAAAGCACCAAAAAACCGCTTTCCGGTTTTACCCGGTTTCCGGCAAACGTTACATCCATCTCGCTAGGATTTGCCGGAGAGCAGCACCTGATTACGGAACGCTTTGAAAATTTTGGCGTGGCCAACACGCATAACGAAATATCAAAAAAGATTTTCTACAATGAAGGAAAGAAAAACAGAAAGCACAATTTACTCGAAGAGCAAATCTTTCCCCGAACCAAGGGTGTCTACAGCTTAGTTCAGGCCTTTGTCTTAGACGTTCAAGACTACATGTCCGACAAAGTTGAACTGCTGACCATTCACCACGAATTTGCCAGCACTTCTACCTCCCCAGCCAAGCAACAAGTCGTGTGTCTCTCTGTTCATCCCAACGGCAAAGCAACTTGTCGATCGGGAAGCACCCAGTACGAATGGATCTGGGAATTTTCAGCAAGCAGCTAGACAATCATTTTTTCTTTTTCTTTTTCAGTTTATTGCTAAAATGACTTCAAACTCTACAGCAGCGACAGCTAGCGCCGGACAAGAACTGGCCAACTTGGCGGTGGAAAGTTTAAACAGAGCCAGGATCGATCCTCAAGTCGCGAGCAGCATGAGCAGAAGAAGACTATTTTTTGTTCAAATGAATTCCCTTATAATTTGCGTTCTAACCTGCCTGACCATTTGCATTGTAACTCTGAGCCAAGTATCTAGCCTACCCGAATTTTTGTTTGGACCCTGCGGCATTTTTGCCAAATTACTTTTGCAAACTATTTCGGAAAATTCATCTCTAGCCTCGGCGACAATTTCGGCTGTCGTGGAAGCTAGCGAAAACAAAGAATGTAAATCTTAAAAAAATGTTTGTGTTTTAAATTTGCCGCCTTTGCTTTAAAATAAATTCATTTTTCCCCTGCACACTGGCACGCGCCCTGGCTTTTCAATTTAATTCCCAGGGAAATATCCCTTCAAGGTAAATTTTCATTAGGTCGTCATAACATTGATAGAGCCGGAAAATAAAAAGGAGGGTGTGTAGAAGGAGGAGCAAACAAGAGAGATCGGACGATATGTATTTTTTACCGCGAAAAAAACAAGACGAGTCCAAAAAAATGTAGCGTTGTAGATAGCGATACTTCTAAAATTCGGTTCTACGCATTGACGCGTTTCAGTTCATTGACGTCACGAAAAAATCGCTAAATATTAGGCTCAAATAACAATGCCGGAGCTAGTGTACGCGTACACTTGGAACTCCGCCTTTTCGAGTGCGCGATTCTCTTTGTCGTCGTCGTCAGTCGATGTCAAGTCGGAGAGAAGAAAACACCACAGCCTTCTTTTTTATTGTACTCTTTTCAGGTGCAAAGGAAACGCTTTTAAAAAAATCTTGCACGGATTAGAGTATTTTAAGAAAGGTGGCCCGCTTTTTTTAACTTGCATTTTTAATAGCGCTCTCTAAAAACCACATGTTTTTGTTCTTTGACCGCTCCCGGTCTCGCCTCTTGACGGAAAGAAAGACTAGGCCGAAAGCGATCGAAGACCAAGCAACAATAATGCTAGAGTGTGCTAAACATTTTTCATTTTCTCTCCAACCGGGGTCGACAGTTTTTTCCTACCTCCCCATTATTATTCAACTGACGAACCGTTTGGAGAATAAATGATGGTTATTATGCTTGCCCATCAAAAAAATTGTCGTCTTGAAGCTAAGCGACATGAACACCCCGGATGATAAACCGCTTGGGAACACCAGGT
>JAIYDG010000427.1 GCA_027487625.1 Bacteroidota bacterium | reverse complement strand
GCATTAGACAAAGCCGATTTAGTTGAAACTTTAGAAGATGGTGAGGCGTTAACCGTATTTGCACCAACCGACAAAGCTTTTTCTGATATTAACTTCAAGTTAGCTGATTTTACAAAAGAGGCTTTAGCTCCAATTTTAACTGGTCATGTATTAGGTTCACAAGTTAGATCGAACCAAATTCAAAACAACCAAAAAGTAACTACATTAAACAAAGATGTGGAGTTAACTTTTAATACAACAATGGGTGTTAAATTTTCAGGTGGAAAAACTACTGATATCAGCGTAACAACAGCAGATTTACAAGCAACTAATGGTGTTGTACATGTAATCAACAAAGTTATTCTTCCATAATTATTTTCGATTATTTGTTTAGAGGAATGAAAGGCCGGTAGCAATTGCTATCGGCTTTTTTTGATTTGATATCTATTAAAATTGTTTGATTTAGATATAGCCTAATTTCAAGCTCTTTACTCAAAGAAAAATTGACATTTTGTAGTGATTAATATTTCATATTTTCTAATCACTATTTTGTTGATTCTTGTATTTTATAATACATCTCTAAATTCAGGTGTTTTATCAAATACACTTTTCGCAAAAGGACATAAAGGTATAATACTAATTCCTTTTTCTCTTGCAAAATCTACAGCCTTACTCACCAATTGTTTACCTGCACCTTTACCCTTTAGTAAAACATCTACTTCTGTATGGTCAATAATGATTCTATCATTTCCTGCCCAAACATAAGTCATTTCAGCTAACCAAGCTCCATCTTGTTCAATAAAGAATACTCCTGATTCTCCATTGTCTTTTTGTTGAACTTCCATTTTTTTAAGTTTTAGTATTATTAATGATTACTTTATTCTTTAAATCTTTATCAATTTTGCAATTAGATTTTCCAGTTATAAAGACAAATTTAATTTTAAACGAATATCATTATTTATGGCTTTTGTATCATAAGGATAATCAATACCAGGTTCACTCATTTTTGTATGAGGTAAATGCTCAGCTACATACTTTCTAATTCTGATTCTTTGTTCAGTAGTATATCTTCCACCAATGATTAATAAATCTACTTTAGGAAGAGATGAAATTTTCTCAATCCCTTCTTCTTCACTCAATGTGCCGTAAATGGTAATATCTCCGAGTTGTTTTAATTGATTGATTACCTCATCTCTTCTTATTGGATTACCTCCAAAAATTACAATAACAGGTGCAGCATTGTTATTTGAAATGTATTCAGTTGTTAGCATAATTATTAAATTTTAATTCCCCTGTGCATTGGAACTTCCACTAAAATAAGTTCTGAATTTTCTAATGCCTTTATTGCAAATAAATCCGTTTCATAAACACCCAAAGCATCACCAGCTTGAAGGATAAAGTTTTCAATGGTTATACTTCCACTAACGCAATGAACATAAACACCATTGCCACTTAAATTCATTTTGTATGCCAAGGCAATCTCTTTTTGAATAAAACTAACACTAAAAAAAGCATCTTGATTGATTAAAGCAGTATTGTTTCTTCTATCTGGCGACAATGCCAATAAAATGGTATTCAATTTGTCTACCGGCTTATAAGCAAAGGCTTCATGACGAGGTTTTACATTTAAATCTTTAGGATACACCCAAATTTGATAACTATGAAATGACTCGGTTGCAGAAGCATTGAACTCACTATGCATGATACCTGTGCCTGCGCTCATAGTTTGGACAATATTTTGATGAATAATGCCTTCGCCTCCTGTATTGTCTTTATGGGCTTGTGCACCTGACACCACAATCGTACTAATTTCCATATTTTGATGTGGGTGCATCCCAAAGCCTTCTCCTGCATTTACGATATCATCGGCAAAGCCACAGAGCTCTCCAAAATGTGTTTGATTTGGGGCAAAAGCATAGGCACTTGTTTTCCAAGTGTCTTGCTTGTGCCACCTAGATTCGCTGGGTCTGTATAAGAATTTCAAAGTAGTTAGTTTTAATACAAAGCGAATTAGTTTTTCGCTCTTTTAATAAAGTACAACAATGACATTGCTACTACAACATGCATTACATCAAGTACAACGCCGTAAGCAATTGTAACATCTTTTATTCCAACAAATGGATTTACAAATGATAAAACCATTAATACTATTGATACAATGCTAAATATTTTAAATCCATTATTTGAGAATTTTTCAAAAAGGAAAAAGATACATGCTCCTACTATTGATGGCATTACACTTGATAATATAATTGGCACTATAGTTAAGGGCTGATTTGGTTGAATAAAAATATCATCTGTAAATACACCTGCTGCTTTAAAAACATAAAACAGTATAGCATTAATAACTACTGATACTCCAGCGGCCATTGCGCCTGCTGTGATGATTTGTTTGAAGTTCAATTTTGTGTTCATTTTTTTGATTTTTTGTTTGTTATTAATTATTTAGTTTAAAGCTGGGTAATCGGTATATCCTTTTTCACCTCCACCATACATAGTGGCTCGGTCAGGAAGATTAAGTTCTGCATTTAATTCAAAACGTTTAGGCAAATCAGGATTGGATAAAAACAAAGTACCATAAGAAATCATTTTTGCAATACCTTTTTCTAATTCAAGTTCACCTGTTTCACGAGTATATCCTCCGTTTGCCATAACTAAATGATTCGACAATTTTCCAAATACACCTATTACATCTCTTGGGTATTGTGGCAAATGATCAGTTGGAAACATTGCATTCATTAACTGCACATAAAGCAATGGCAATTTATTGAGTTCACTTAACAGGTATGAATACAAATCAGTTGGATTACTATCTATAATGCTATTAAATGGGATACTTGGGGAAAGCTTAATAGCTACTTTATTCTCACCAATAGCATCAACCATAACTTGCATCGTTTCTAATACAAAGCGACTTCTATTTTCAATACTTCCGCCATATTCATCGGTACGAATATTGGCACTTTCTACCAAAAACTGGTTGGGCAAATAACCAAAAGCTGCATGTAATTCTACACCATCAAAACCAGCTTCTATAGCATTTATAGCAGCTTGTTTATAGTCTTGAACGATTTGCTTTATCTCGCTAGTTTCTAAAGCTCTTGGCGTTTCATATTCTTTTGGACCTTTTGAAGTAAAATGTTGTTGTCCTTGAATTGCAATAGCTGATGGCGCAACTGGCAAAATACCTGCTCTGTCGATAGAATGTCCTACACGACCCGTATGCCACAATTGAGCAATTATTTTACCTCCATTATCATGAATTGCTTTGGTTACTTTTTTCCAAGCAAGTATTTGTTCATCTGTAAAAATACCAGGAGTGAAAGGGCTTCCTAATGCTTGAACAGAAATATTTATAGCTTCAGTAATCAATAATCCAGCACTTGCTCTTTGAGTATAGTACAATACTGTTAGATCATTTACTAATCCATTTGCATCGGCACGACTGCGAGTCATAGGTGCCATTGCCATTTTATTTTGTAATTCTAAATTACCAATATCTATTTTTTGTAATAATTTCATTTCTATTATTTTTTTTGATTAATTGTTAATTGTTCCCATTTTACCCATTTGGTAATCTTGCATCACTTGAAGAATTTGCTCCTCACTATTCATTACATAAGAAGCATATCCAACTATGGGTTCATTCAGTGGTGTACCTCCAAAAAGCATAAAATGTGTTTCTTCCAATGCTTTTATTTCTATTGAATTACCATCTATGGTAAATGAAGTCATTGAGGTAGGCAAAAGACTTTCATTATCAATATCTAAGCGACCATTGATTACGTATAAACCAGCGGTATCACCTTCTTTTACAGGGATTTCGATAGATTGATTTTGGGGAATTTTAATTTCAAAAATATAAGCTGGTGATAAACTTTTAACAGGAGATTGATGTCCAAATAATTCTCCACTTAGCACTGTTATAGTTGCTTCACCCAATTTGAATTCGGGTAATTCGACTGATGGATGATGATAGAATGCTGGCTCAATAAATTTATCCTTAGCTGGTAAAGAAATCCAAAATTGTAAACCATGAACCATTTCTGAATTGATTCTTTTTTCATCCATACCCTCTGAATGTACAATTCCTTTGCCAGCTTGCATCCAAGCAATATCACCCGCTTTTACAAGCGCATCATTTCCACGACTATCCTGATGACGATTACTGCCTTCAAAAAGATAGGTTATGGTTGCTATTCCTGCATGTGGATGTGGAGGAACACCTTGTCCTCCAGGTTTCTTTTCTATTGGACCAAAATGATCTAAAAAAACAAATGGGTCAATATTATCAATTGCGCTTGGTACGACCTGCCTAACGCTTGGCCCCATACTTCTGCTTGTTTGGGCTTTATTCGATTTTGAAATTTTCTTATTCATAATTTTCTCTAAATTAGTTATACATACAACTATTAATTTAAATTTTTTACTCGCTTCTTAGTTTATCTAATAAAGCATTTAAGTGGAATGCTTCTGAAATACTTAAGTTACTTATATTATTAGAATTACTTTTTAATTCTTTGTCGATTTCTTCTAATAATTTCAAACCTGATTTAGTAATGTTTATCTCATACTCTCTTTTATCCAAAGAAGATTGTTGAACAACTATCAATTGCTTCTCAACTAATTTCTTCACAATTAGCGTAACATTCGAATTTGGCGCTATCATTCTCGATAAAACATCCTTCTGGCACATTTTTCTAGGATGACTTCCCTTTAATATTCTCAATACATTAAACTGTTCATGTGTAAGATTATATGGTTTTAAATTAGCTGATATTTTATTGTACAACCAATTAGCTGTAAAGAGTACATTCAAGTTAGCCTTGATGTGCTCATTCGGAAATTTTGATTGTTTTATTTCTTCTTCTAAAGATGCCATAATCTTAAATGATGAAACAAAGATAAAACAATTTTAGTTGTATATACAACTATTTTGTTATTAATTTTCCATAAATGGTCTTTTTTGAATTTCAAGTATGGCATTTAAAAAATTCATTCAAAGCTGGATATATTGTAAAAACTATATAAATACTAAATCATTATAACACTTAAGAGAAGCTTCATGTTCTACTAAATATCAATTTAATAGTTGATTCTAGTTGTATAAACTTGACAAATGGCCTCTATGGTTTACAAGATTCCGCTAATATTTTATAAGATTCCCTATATTTAACATTTATCCCCAAAACCGCTTTAAATCGAGCTAAACTTTGTGTCATAATATTAAAGAATATGAAAAACTTAGTTTGGTTAATCGGCTTGATGCTTCTTGGTTGGAGCTCTTGCACAAAAAAAGATAATGCTGTAATTGTACCAGTAAACGACCAGGAAAAAAGTGATTTGATTTTCTTAAGGGAAGAAGAAAAACTAGCTCATGATGTTTATATTTATGCATTTAGAAAATATAACAATTCAACATTTTCAAATATTGCAAATAGCGAACAAAGTCATACCAATAGTGTATTAAATTTACTTACTCAAAGAAATATCAGTGATCCTACTGCGGATTTAAAAGAAGGTGAATTTTTAAATCAGGATTTACAAAGTATTTACAATTCTCTTGTAGCAACAGTTGATTCATCTGAAAACCATGCACTCATTGTTGGAGCAACAATTGAAGATTTAGATATAAATGATATTCACCACTTTTATTCACATACAACAAATAATGAAATCCTTTTGGTTTATGACAAACTCACTTGTGGCTTTAGAAATCATATGAGAAGTTTCTTTAAACAATTGAATACCTTAGGTATAAATTACCAACCACAATTTATATCTGTAAGCGAATTCAATGCTATTGTAAATAGTCAGAATGAACAATGTGGATTAATGACTGGAAAATAGATTTTATATCAGATTAGGATAAAAAAAGCCGCAGACAAGGATCTACGGCTTTTTTTTATGAGAGTAGATAAAAGCTAAAGGCACTTAATTACGGTTTTAATCAGGGCCTGCTGAAAATCTATACTATGACTTATATCGATCAATTAAACCGTATTTTAATACTTTAAATGCAAGGTTTTAAGGAAAATTACTGATTAAAAATTTGAATACAATTTATACAAGATTATTTTAAACTTTTATTTAATGACATTTTTTGTAAGTACGCCATTGGATGTAGTAATAACTAAAAACATTAAGCCATGCGCAACATCATTTAGTTCAATAACAAATTTAGTATTTGATTCTTTTAAGTAATTAAAACTAAGCATTGTGCCTTTAGAGTCTAATACTTTTACATCACTAATATCAACACCTTCAATTACTAACTTATTATCATTTATTGGGTTTGGATAAACATTAAAAAGCTGTCCATTTACTTCATTAAGACTTGTTCCTATATTAAAATTTCCTTGTTGACGCCAGATTCCAGCAACTCCACCATTAAACCTTCCAACTACATATCCAGTTTTGGTTGGTGTAAAATAAACACCTCGCATTATAACTGAAATGCTAAATTTTTGATTTATCCAAGTTGCTCCTCCATCTACTGTTTTATATATAATTCCCTCCATGTTGGAGCCAACTGCATAACCTGTATCTGCATCAGTGAAATGAACCGAAAATAAAGTGGCATTGCTATCAATGGTTGTTTTTGTCCAATTAGAACCACCATTTATAGTTTTATACAACAAACCTCTTGTACCAACAGCATATCCTAAATTGGCATTTATAAATTGTAAAGATAGAATAGTGTTATTCCCAAAGTCTGCTAAGGTCAGACTTTGCCAGTTTTGACCGCCATCAACTGTTGTTACAATGCCATTTGAAGAGTCGCCACCTGCATAAGCAACTTGTTGATTGATAAATTGAATGGTTCTGTATGGAGTAGCTGAATTAAGAACAGGAGTCCAATTAAAACCACCATCAATTGTTTTATAAATGGTTCCAGAACTAAAAGGAGTATCTGACCCCGTCCTTATTTGCAATCCTGTGGCCGCATATCCAATTTGAGATGTTAAGAAATACAATGAATAAATATTTTTGGGAGTATCAATAGTTAATGAATTCCAATTCAATCCCCCATCAACTGATCTAGTTAATAGCCCCCCATTTCCTGCTGCAAACACAGTGTCTTTACTGGCTGGGAAAACGCTTAAAAATGTTTGTGTAGTGTTTGTTGTTAGTAAACTCCAGCTTGTTCCAGCATTTGTTGTTTTTAAAATTGTTCCTCCATTGCCCACGGCATATCCGATACTGTCATTAAAAAAACGTACTGATGTTAATGACTCCTGTGCAGGATTGGGTGTAACTCTTACCCATTGTGCAAAAGAGTTTAAACCAAAAAACAATGTAAGCAAAGTGAAAATAGTTTTTTTCATAATGTTCCTTTTCATAATTTATTTTATGCAAAAAAACATTTAGTTCATTTATACTTGAAATTTACAATTGATTAAGTAGTCCTGAATCATGAATTGATACTTTAAATCTCTAGTCGTCTTTTTTAAGACTTTGAATATCAGCAGATTTTTTAAATTCATTTGGGGTTATACCTTCTTGCAGTTTAAAGGCTGAAAAGAATGCAGACCTTGAGTTAAATCCTACTTTTTCTGCAATACCGGTTAAATTTAAATGATTCATCTCCGGATTCATTAAATGCTTTTTTGCTTCTTCAACTCTAAATGAATTTACAAATTGGTTAAAATTTTTCTTACCATAATGATTAATTAACCTAGAAACATCTTTTATATTAAGATTAGTCATTTCTGCCACAATGAATAAGCTAATATCTTTGTTTAAAAAAACATGGTTATGGGCAAATAATTGATGTACCAATTCAAAGTTTTTTAAATCAATTTCATTAACTAATTTATCGTCTTGCTTAGACTCAGTTGAATTATCTAAAGACTCTTGAATATCAACTTCTTGTTCTATAAAATTAGTAGTAGTAGTAGTAGTATTTAATAATTGATGATCATATGTATTTATAGGTAAATAGATTTCTTTTTGCAATAAACCATTTACTGAAATCCAATAAATCAAAATTAAATTGGTTAAAGCACTAATATAAACAGCACTAATTCCATAACTTTCAAAAACAGTTAAGTATGCCGCTAAAAACTCTATTAAGAAGTTAACAATAAGGATATAGCCAGTTATTTTAACCCATTTTAGCAATTTACCATTCAAATTGGTATAATAAAATGGAATAATTTTACTATTGGCATTCACAAATCGTATTGTTAACAAAGTATAAATAATGCTATAAAAAGGCCATATAAAAGTGTATAAAATTCCAAGAAAGGCCTTACCCGTTATATTGTAAAATCTGTTTCTTGCATCATCTGGAAGTAAAAAAATGATAAACAAAAATAAAAACTCTAATAAGCCCGGTAAAAGATGTAACAATTTCTTGCTTTTGAGCTGGTTTGCTACATTTAAAACATAAATATAAAATATTGGTACAATCAGGAAGAAAAAACCAGTTGGTGCATGCAATAACCTTGGAAAAATTTGGATTATTCCACTAAGTTTAAAAATCCAAGGAAGCATGCCAGATGCACTAAGGAATAAAAAAGCACTTAATAATCTATTAGAATTATTAGGTAACAGCCTAAAGAAAACAATAACTGAAAAAACTATAGCTTGTGTGAATGCAATGGCGATGATTAAAAATAAAAATGGTGATTGTTGCATGCCTAATTCTTATTCAATTAGGTACAAGATTAAAACAGTAATAATGTTTAACCAAAATATACCTTAGACTTTATTTTATAGGTCAAAATGCTATTTAAATAAAAAGTAATACACAAATCCGTTTCTTTACTTGCAACTCTAATTACAGCGCCCAGACCCCAAAACTGGCGCGAACCTTCGGTTCGCGTCCATTCTGAACTGAGGGTAATTCATTCATATTTGTTTGCTACTATCTTGTCATTCCTATGGGATTTTAGAAATTTTCATAAAAAAAGGGATTATATTTTTAATTCATATTGCTTGAATTCAATTCATAAATCAATTTTAAAATATTAGTAGTTTTACTATCATAAATTACCGGCAAACATGTAGATATTCGTTTTTAGAAGTCAGTATAACTAAAGAAAAATTGAATTTTAAAACATAAATTAGAATAGGCTTAAAGTATTAAATAAAAAAAAAAAAAAAAAAATACTAAACAAAACTTCTGATTTGTGATACTTGTTACATACAGTTTATAATATTGGTTTTACTTTTGTGCCATCAATTAGAAATATGAAATACGTAATTATTGGTGCTGTAGCAGGTGGAGCAAGTGCCGCAGCTAGATTAAGAAGATTAGACGAAAAAGCCGAAATCGTAATTTTTGAAAAAGGTGAATACATTTCTTATGCCAATTGCGGTTTACCCTACTATATAGGAAATGTTATCAAAGACCGAAATAAACTTTTTGTTCAAACAGCTGCTTCTTTCAATCAAAGATTTAATATAGATGTTAGAACGTTAACAGAGGTTATTGCAATTAATCCAGATGAAAAAACTGTTACTGCAAAAAATCAATTAACAGGAAAAGAATACAAAGAAACTTTTGACAAACTAGTACTTTCTCCTGGTGCAGAGCCTATTCGTCCGCCTTTACCCGGAATTTTAAACGAAGGTATTTTCACATTAAGAAATGTTTCTGATACCGATTATATCAAATCGTATGTTCAGCAAAAAACCACTAAAAGAGCTGTTGTTATTGGTGCAGGTTTTATTGGATTGGAAATGGCTGAAAACCTGCACGATTTAGGCATTGAGGTAAGTATTATTGAAATGGGTAATCAAATACTTGCACCCATCGATTATTCAATGGCTGCAATTGCACAACAGCATATTAGAAGCAAAGGTGTTCATCTACACTTAAACACAATGGTTACTGGTTTCGATAAAGATGAAAATGGATTATTGGTTCAAATAAAAGACCAAGAGGCAATTCCAGCAGATTTAGTTATTATGTCGATTGGAGTAAAACCAGATACTCGTTTAGCTCAAATGGCCGGATTAAAATTAGGTGATGCAAAAGGAATTTGGGTAAATGAATTTCTTCAAACTTCAAATCCTGATATTTATGCAGTGGGTGATGCAATTGAATTTGAAAATCCAATTACAAATCAATCAATGAATACATATTTAGCTGGACCTGCTAACAAACAAGGACGGATGGCTGCTAATAATATTGTTTTGGGTAACAAACAATCTTATAAAGGAGCTATAAATACAGCCATTGTAAAGGTATTTGATTTAACAGTTGCAACAGCTGGCGCTGCTTCAAAAAACCTTATTCGTTCCGGAATTAAACATATTATTTCTACTACACATAGTGGCTCTCATGCTGGTTATTATCCAGGAGCAAAACAAATGAGTATTCAAATTGCCTTTAGTGAAGATGATGGTCGCTTGTTAGGCGCTCAAATTGTTGGATATGATGGTGTAGATAAAAGAATCGATGTGATGTCATCTGTAATTCAAAGAGGAAGTACTATTTATGAATTAGAGGAATTTGAACATGCCTACGCACCACCCTATTCTTCAGCAAAAGATCCTGTAAATATGGCTGGCTTTGTTGCAGAAAATATCCTGAATAAACATCATGAGGTTTTTTATTGGAATGAAATTGATTCTCTTCCAGAAAGTGCTCAACTTATTGATGTGAGAACTGCAAAAGAATATGAACATGGACATATTCCAGGAGCAATGAACATTCCTGTTGATGATATGAGAATGCGCTTATCTGAAATAAATGAAAAAGAGCCTATTTATTTGTATTGTCAAGGTGGTTTAAGGGGATATTTAGCTCAGAAAATTTTGAAACAAAATGGCTTCAATCAAACCTTAAATCTTTCAGGTGGATACCAGGTTTGGAACACCTGCGAACTCGAGAATAAAGTAAGGATGAAATTGGAAATGGAATTGGCTTAAAACAAAAAGGCTGACTCAATAAATCGAGTCAGCCTTTTTTTATATAAACTGATGATTTACTTCATCAATTTAAGCAGTTTTTCTCTAAATACACTGATTCCGTTTTGTTCAATTTTTACTATATAAATTCCACTTTTCAAAGTTGACATTTCAAGCAATTCAAATTGTTCATTACTTGAATTCATTTTCAATGTTTTACTAGTTAATTTCTCACCACTCAAAATATAAATTGAAAGGGTATAATCTGATGAAATATCAGCCTGATTTATCCATAAGGTTGCATAGTCTGAAACAGGATTACTAATACTTACTTCAGGATTTTGTTCTTGTTCCCTTGCTTCAAGTCTTACAATTTTACTCATTGACTCAACTCCATCATAATCTACTTGTTTAATGCGATAAAAATTTATTCCTGAACCAAAATTTGTTTCATCTTTAAATGAATAAAATTGTTTTTGATTTGGAAACTTACCAGCACTAACTCTGTCTAAATCATTAAAATCTTTTCCATTTGATGAATATTGAACCACAAAATAATCATTGTTCAATTCTGATGCAGTTTCCCAAGAAATATAATTATAGCCATAATCTGTTTTTAAGGCTTTTATATTTAACCATTTTACAGGTAATGCATTAACAGAAGTTTGACTACCAATTGAATAATCTCTGAATCCGTTAATAAACCCAGTAAATAGTGAATTGGTTGAATAATTTGAAGTAACAGCATTCCAAGAACCATTATAATCTGATCTTCTAATTACATATAAACTATCAGGAGAAGTAATTCCAGGAATAGCACTCGTATTGATTGTAACATTAAACTCAATAGCATTTGGAGAAACAGCAGTTCCTACTCCTGAATAAGTAATTGCATACCAATTTGATTTACTTACATTATTAGGAGTAAAAATACTCAAGTTATTGGTTAAAGCAGATGTATTGGTAGCAAATACAGGTGATGCAGATGAAAAAGGTTCTGTATTATACCTACTTATTGTTAATTCACCTGAAGAACTTCCTAGTGCATTAAAATACATCGATAAATCACCCAAAGTTACAGTACCTGTTGAGCTTAATGTTTGACTTAAAAAACTACTTGGATTACTAACTGAAACGTTAGCAATATAAACTCCATTTCCAGCTGCAGCAACATCTCTAAAACCTATTAACACATATGGATTTCCTGCATAAGCACTTAAATTCACACACTCATACCTCCAGTCACTTCCAAAAACAGGTGTATAAGAAAAACTGGTTGCTGTAT
>JAIYDG010000083.1 GCA_027487625.1 Bacteroidota bacterium | reverse complement strand
GGGTTAAGGTGTGACGATGTCAATAGGGATGAATAGAGTGATGATTATGACCATGTAGATAAGAATGAAGATGATGGTGATGGGTGATGGGTGATGTTGATGATGCTGATGGGTGATGGGTGATGGGTGATGGGTGAGGGGTGATGGGTGATGGTGATGGTGATGGTGATGGTGATGGTGATGGTGATGGTGATGGTGATGGTGATGGTGATGGAGTGATGGTGATGGTGATGGTGATGGGGGATGGGTGATGACCATAGCCATGAATATGACCATATGGACGAGGATGGACGAGGATGGACATGGGGATGAACATGAGGATGGGGATGACCATATGGGCGAAAATGATGATGATGGCGAGGATGAAGAAGATATTAATGATAAATACAACATCAACTTTAGCATAACTAGTAGAATAAAAGACATTCATGCAAAAAATGTAAATATCAAGTAATATTTGATGTACGGATCAAGTCATGGTGTATGTAGACTACAGAGTAAAGTGAGACCTGATGCTGGAGTAAATGTCTACGAGGACAGGGACGTCGTAGCCTTGAGTCTCCTCCTGTATGTTGAAGCAAGAAGGGTCATGAGAATACAAATAGTTGGAAATGAATTATTGTAGACGAGGATGGGGAGATATGGAATTATAGAACGAATAAAAAACATTGATAGCGGATGCTCAGGACGTCATGGATGATAATAAATATCGGAATTAAAAAAAAAATACCGGCATCTTTACGAGGATGGCAAGGGGACATACATTGCATTCATATAATAGTGATAATACATCAAAATGACGATGCTGCAAATAATATTGTAACGAATCCAATATAAACACATTAAAAATAATGCTCATCAGGGGTTTGACCAACATGAATTTGAAAGTCGATACACAAGTTTAATAGCTCATTAGATGGTGGGATGAGAGCCAAACCTGGCGAATGGACTAGCTTTGAGCTTGAGGGCAAAGTGGCTTTGAAGCTGAAGGTGCACAAAAAGTGGTCTAGAAAATTAAATATGAGTGCAACATTGAGGAAAAAAGACAAGGCTTTGAGTAGCTGCTAATATATGGAATAAAAAATTCATGATGGAAGTTAAATGAACATCAAATATACATGAAATATCTTTGCTGACCTTAACACAAAGACAAGTATAAAGAGCAGAGAATGCAAGGCAATCCTAATCTCTGAACTGAACGGAATAAAATACA
Organism: Bacteroidota bacterium; assembly: GCA_027487625.1. Lineage (GTDB taxonomy): Bacteria > Bacteroidota > Bacteroidia > UKL13-3 > UKL13-3 > CAISCU01. The sequence continues at coordinate 1,364 of JAIYDG010000083.1, read as the reverse complement.
AGATGAGGACAAATATCAACGCTAAACTCATAAAGTATGAAATACTGCATACATAAAAATTGATACAAAAAAGTAAAGTATTCGGCTATGTACATGGAAATTACATGCGCAATGTATGTACATTTGGATCATGTAAAGCAGGTTTTATTTTTTTTAATACCTGAAAGAAAATGCGAGGGCGCAGATGACGATAAACGTAAATATCGACGCTGATTGCAAATCCAAGTATGACGATCAATGTGAACCCTAAACTAAACATCCATATCGTTCATGTAAGAATGAAAGTCAATGATAAAAGAGAGAATGTGGATCATAAGGCCATAAATGTTCTATCAGTGGAAAAGATCAAAATAATATGCATAAAGGTTAATGATAGATGATTAAAAGATCAATGACTACCAAGGACATGAAAACATAATCATAAAGGAAAAATAAAGTGACAGATGTGATCAATGATACTAAAAACATACTTAACCATGATAGTTTAAAGAAAAGGTTAACTAAAACAATGTTTGTCGTAAAATAATACCACATTTCTTAAATAAAATAGTATATAGATCCAAGGGTTTAAGTATAAATATGACAAAAAAACGGTGACGATGTCACTCAAATACAATAATGAAAATATGAAAGGAACAAAAATGATGCGAATCAAGTCATACCAAAAAGTAAATATGAGAATATACACTATGACAATCAAAGTCAAACAATGGATGAGAATGAACATATACACCAAAAGAAACGAAAACACAAGGAAAAATGAACCATCGTGTTTTTTTTGATATTCAAGCATCTCGATCAACAATGAGACAAACTTCAAACTTTTGTTCACATGTCATTATATAAAACATAAGTTCATAATGCATGGAGACAAACAAAAACTAAATAGCAATAGTAATGCAAACCTGGAGATATACCAGAGACTGAGGGTTGGTGGCAGAGTTTGAATCTCGACTTGATGAAGCAAGGCAAAGGGTGAAGGTGGGTGTGAATCCTATTGCGAAGGAGATATAAATGAGCATTATTATGAAAATATAAAACCAAAAGGACGATAAATATCTCAAAAAATAGTCTATTAGAACAATCAAAGAGTAAATGAATATCCATGAAAATCAAAATCAAGAAAAGGAACACAAGAGAAAATAAAAAGAGAAGCACACATCAAAAAAAAGAAAAGAAAATTGATATAGTCAGGGTTTGGGTTGCGATGGCCAATGGTTATTCACAATGGTAAGGTAAAAATGATATTGAGTGATAGAGAGAATGTGATAATGTTCGATAAACTAGACATTTCAATTGGAATGATGATGAATTCCAAAAAGACCAAATCAAAAACATATAAAGTCTGGGTGGTGGACATCAAT
>JAIYDG010000413.1 GCA_027487625.1 Bacteroidota bacterium | reverse complement strand
ATATTTTGCACTTAGGAAGGTAGAAAGTTTGATTAGTAATAATTAGTTGTAGGAACTAAATTTCATCAAAAGAGCCGAATTGGTTTGCCCCTTCTTAGGTAAAGTGTTTCGAAAATATTTTGTTTTGTGGCTTCTAATTTACAATTAAAAGCTAAGGACTTAAAAGACAAATGGGACCAGAGTAATGTTGCAAAAAGTAAAATTTAAACTCAAACAAACTTGAGTATTCCCCATCCTACAAAAAAAGGGGCCGAAGCCCCTTTTAAAAAATTCTATAAAATGTATATTTTGTTTTAAAATGTAAAACGCCATAAGCTTGAAAACACATTAACTATTGGCTTTTTATCTTTGGCAGAATTTTAGTTGAATGAAAAATCATTCTCCTAACTCAAATCCAAAAGGCTTTGTACCAAGAAATCGTTCTCCGCCAATAGCCAACGGCCAAAAGCCAAAGTCACGAAATTAAATCTCTCTATTAACGTCCCAAGCTTCCATGTAATCAGCTATTCTACGCAAGAAACTTCCTCCCAATGAACCGTCAACTACTCTATGGTCGTAACTTAATGAAAGGAACATCATATGTCTGATAGCAATTACATCACCCATTTCGGTTTCTAATACTGCTGGTTTTTTCTTGATAGTTCCTGTTGCCATAATAGCTACTTGTGGTTGATTGATAATCGGTGTTCCCATTACGTTTCCAAATCCACCTACATTAGTAATTGTAAAAGTACCGCCGCTAATTTCATCTGGACTTAATTTATTTGCTCTCGACCTAGTTGCTAAATCGTTTACCATTTTAGTCAATCCAACCAAATTCATCATATCAGCATTTTTAATTACTGGTACAATGAGGTTTCCACTAGGTAAAGCAGCTGCCATTCCTACATTGATGTTTTTACGTTTGATGATATTGGTTCCATCAACCGAAACATTAATCATAGGGTAATCTTTAATTGCTTTTACAACGCACTCTATAAACATTGGAGTGAAAGTAATTTTCTCTCCTTCACGTTTTTCATAAATGCCTTTTGCTTTGTTTCTCCACATTACCATATTGGTAACATCAGCTTCAACAAAAGAAGTTACGTGCGGACTTACATGCTTACTCATTACCATATGATCGGCAATTAGTTTACGCATTCTGTCCATTTCAATTACTTCATCACCACCACTTAAACTTACTGCAGGTTTTGCAGGTGCAGATGGTTTTGCAACAGGTGTTTCTACTTTAGGTGCTTCAACAACAGGTGCTGCAACAGGCGCTGCTGCAGTAACAACTGGTGCGCTTTCAACTGGTGCTGCAACTACAGCTGGAGCTGATGAACGATTTGCAACAAAATCAAGAATATCTCTTTTTGTTACTCTTCCTTCGCTACCTGTACCTGGAATATTTTCTAATTCTGCCATACTGATGTTCTCAGTTTTGGCGATATTTAATACCAATGGAGAATAAAATCTACTACCTGAACTAGCAACTGTTGCCGTTGCTGTTTCAACTTGTTTAGTAATTTGTTGAACAGGAGTTGCGATTGAAGCAGGAACAGCTTCAGCTTTTGGAGCTGGTGTTGAAGCAGCAGAACCTTCCATTTCAATAATAGCTATAGGTGCATTCACTGCTACTACATCACCATCGTTGAATAATTTCTTCTTTAAAATCCCTGCTTTAGGCGATGGAACTTCAGAATCAACTTTGTCGGTTGCGATTTCTAATACTGTTTCATCTACAGCTATTGCATCACCCTCATTCTTGGTCCAACGGATAATGGTGGCTTCGGCAATACTTTCGCCCATTTTGGGCATCACCAATTGAAATTCAGACATGTAATTTTAATTATTTTGAAGATGGTTACTTATTCTATTTCTATTTGTTTTTAATCTTTGTTTTTACCAAAGCTTAAAGGTCCAATATAAAAAATAAAATAGAGTTTCCTTCTGTGCCGACAAATTTATCTGAAATTCCCGATTGAAAAAACTTTTCAGGATTTTATCTTATCTATCAAGCAATTAAATCTAAAACTACTGCCTTTTTTTTTGATAAAATACCTATTTCCAGTCGAATTGCATTTCAACCAACCTTTTATACAAGCCACTTTCAGACTGAATTAAAGCCTCGTGGGTGCCAGTTTCTTGAACAATTCCTTTGTCAATTACTACTATCTGATTGGCATTTCTAACAGTAGATAACCTATGTGCAATAACAAATGAGGTTCTTCCTTTCATTAATCTTTCTAATGCCTCTTGAACCAATTGCTCACTTTCACTATCTAATGAACTTGTTGCTTCATCTAAAATTAAAATAGCAGGATTCTTTAAAATGGCTCTTGCGATGGCTATTCTTTGTCTTTGACCACCAGATAATTTAACGCCTCTTTCTCCAACAATAGTTTCAAATCCTTCAGGAAATTTACTGATAAACTCTTGGGCATTTGCTTTTCTGGCGGCTTCTTCAATTTGTTCATCTGATGCTTCTTGATTTCCATAAGCAATATTTTCTTTGATACTTCCTCCAAATAATATCACATCCTGAGGAACAAATGCCATTTGAGAACGTAATTCAGTTAATTGAAAATCGTGGCTCGGTATTCCATCAAACAAAATACTTCCACTTTCTTGGTCGTAAAATTTAAGTAACAAAGAGGCAATAGTACTTTTTCCGGCGCCACTTGGACCTACCAATGCAATTTGTTCGCCTTCCTTAACTTTTAAATTGATGCCTTTTAAAACTTGAATATCTTTTCTTGAAGGATAAGAGAATTTTACGTCTTTAAACTCAACTTCACCTTTAATGATATGTGCTGGTTTAATAATTCTATCATCTAAAATTACGGGTTCGCCTTCTGTTCTTAATAATTCTCTGACTCTTTGTGTGGCTCCTAATGTTTTTTGTAGGTTCGAAAACATATCTGCAAAACCGGCAAAAGTTCCTCCAACAAAAGCAGAGAAAATCACAAACATGGTTAATTCACCTGTACTTAGTTCTGATGTTTGAATCATTTTTGCGCCATACCACATCACAAAAGAAATGGCTCCAAATACAGAAAATATCATAAAACTAACAAAAGCTCCTCTGTATCGGGCATTGCCAATAGCAGTATCAACTACACTAAAAATACTTTTAGTATACCTTTTCATTTCATTCGATTCAGCAGTAAATGCTTTAACTACAGATATTCCAGAAAACGTTTCTTGAACAATATTACCACTATCTGCTAATTGGTCTTGTGCTTTGCGTGCCATTTTTCTAATGCGCATTCCAAATACTACTGCAACAATTGCTACCATTGGCACAACAGATAACATGACCAAAGCCAGTTCAGTTGAAATCCAAAAGATAAAAGACAAACCAATTACAAGCGTAAAAATTCCTCTTAAAAACTCAGCCAATGTAAAAGATATGGCATCCTGAATTTGCGATAAATCATTGCTAATTCTACTACTCAACTCCCCTACTCTTTGTTCCGAAAAAAACGACATCGGCTGAGAAATCAATTTACCATACAGGTCTTTTCTCATATCAGCCAGAGAGCGCTCACCAACTTCTGTTAAAAGGTAAATTCGCATGAATGAAAAAACCATCTGAACAGTTAATTGCAAAAACAACAATAGAATAATTGTATTCAAACTCCATTGAACTGTTTTCAAATCAAAACCGCCAAATCCGCCGCTCATCTGACTTTGTGGCAAATTTACCTTTACTCCAGGAGCAGCTGCATCAATCATTTTTCCCAATAACAATGGAAAAATCATTGTACTAAATGCCGATAAAGCAATGAAAATTAAACTGAGAAAAAACTTCGTTTTATAAGGTTTTAGATAGGTAAATAGTAAAAGTGTTTCTTTTAAACTCTCTTTTGATATTTTTACTTTTTCGGGTTCTTTATCTAATTTACCGTTGCTATTATAACTACTTCTTTTTGCCATGATGTTTCATAAAGCCAAATATCAGTCCATAACATGCAAACTGACAATTTGAACTTATTAAGCTACGTAATCTTCCAAATATTTAAACTTATCACAAATTTTACCATCTTTTGCAATGGTTGCATTTGCAATGATACCTTCATTGTCTTCTACTAATAAACTTGGTAATACATGTCTAATCAGTTGCTCACCAAACTCCATTGATGCATCAATAGGTAATTCACAAGGTAAATTTGCTACAGACTGAATATCAATAACGTTTGGTAAAAATGCAGGTACTTCTTTTTCCAATAAAGGATTATAGCCATAAAATGCATCACCAATAACTGTACTTCTTAATGTTGAAGGCAATGGTCCCGGAATATCGCAGGTGATATCAGATATAACTTTAATTCTAAAATCAGAACCTTTCATTTCCTCATGTGTAAAAAACGGAGCAATTCCTTCTTTCCAGAAAACTGCATTTACCATGATATCTGCTTTTTGATAAAATGGCTTGAATACACTCATGTAATCTTCAGGATGTTTGTAAAAATCAGATTTATCCCAGAATCTACCATCTCTATGCGCATAATAATCTTCGCTTCTTAAATGCACATAAATGGCTTCGTTATAATCATCATTTAAAAACTCTTCCTGACTTACCTGATGAACTTTTAACTTCCTTAACAACTCCAAACTACCATGACCAACACGACCATCTCCACATAAAACTATACGCATTGGAGGAAGTTTAATTCCTTCATACTGACTAATCATATCAGCTAAATCCTTGCATTCATGTGCTGGTTTCATGGTATAGTAACCATACTTTTTACCCCACATCATCAAGGCATAATGTGTACCAACTAAACCTGCAAAACGACCAAAACCAATAATGCGATTTCCGGCATCCCAAACCAATGTTTCATAATCAACCATCCTTATTTTTTTATTCAGGATTTCTCTTAATAAATTTCGATTATGTGCTTGTTTTTTGATGGTATGAGAGAAAAACAAATAAGTTTTTTCAGGAATTAACTCTGCAACAGGAACCTCTTTAACTCCGAGTAAAATATCACATTCACTTAAATTTTCGGTGATTTCAATACCTAATTTTCTGTATTCTTCATCAGCAAAACACCTGTGTTCAGATGATTGAACAAGCACTTTGGTGCCTGGAAAAAATTGTTGCAAACTCACACATTGTTGTGGTGTAAGTGGTGTTCTGTGGTCGAAAGGTTTTTTGCCTTCTCTAATTACGCCAATTGTACTCATACAGCCGGCGAAGTTAGTAAAATAAACTTTTGAAAAGATTGAATAAACCTTAAGTTCTTTTATTGAAGAAAAAATTAGTCGAAAACAACTATTCCATTGGCTTTGGTTAAGGCTGCTTCCCTTTCTTTTAACACCATAACCATCGATAAACTCATATTAATTTCAGTTTCATCGTTTAATTCCTGCGCATTTTTAAGGCTTTCCATGGCTTCAACAAACAATTTTCTAACCAAATGTAATTGAAGATAAAATAAACATGATTCAATATCTCTTTTAATAATCACTTCAGGAGCATCTGGAATTATATCATATTTTTCTTCCCATTTTTTGCTGATTTCATACCTTTCCGATAATACACTTGCTGCAAAACTTGAAATCAATGGGTTTGAATGCATCAGAAAATAATTCGAATTAATTTCAGCTCCAGCTACATATAATTTCTGGATTTCTTCTGCTAATAAAATCATAACCTCATTTTCAAAACCAATTAAATTTTCATGAATCAATTTAAAAACCAAGGATACAAAGCTTTCATTGTTTACTTCAAATTGAGCATGTTGCATCAATAATTTAAGTAAATGTTGTTCTTGTTTTAATGAACCTGTTTCTTTAACAAGTTCCTTAATCTCTTCATCATAATTTAAAGGCGCAGGTTCTTCTTTTACCCACTCTTTTTCTTTTTCACCTAAAAAAGTTTTTCGGGATTTATTTAATTCGGTTATCAAAACCTGCTCATTCATATCGAGCAAAACCGAACATTCTCTTATAAATGCCATTCGCTTAATGGCATCAGGAATTTTACTTATACTTTCAACAATATCTCTTGTAACCTGCGCTTTTTTTATTGGATCGCCTTCACTTTCCTTTTGTAGTAATTGAACCTTAAATAAAATAAAATCACGTACCGCTGTTTTCAAATAAGTCCTAAATTCTTCTGAACCTACTTTTTTACAATATGAATCCGGATCTTCACCATCAGGAAACAATACCACTCGAACATTTAAACCTTGTTCAAGTAACATATCAATTCCTCTAATACTGGCTTTAATTCCTGCAGCATCACCATCATATAAAACTGTAACATTCTCTGTTTGTCGTTTTATTAGTTTGATTTGATTTTCGGTTAATGATGTACCTGAACTTGCTACCACATTCTCTACATCAGCTTGATGCAAACTTATCACATCAGTATAACCTTCAACCAAATAAACTGAATCGTGCTTCCTTATCGCATTTTTGGCAAATGAAAGTCCATACAACTCATTACTTTTATGATAAAGTAATGTTTCTGGTGAATTGACATACTTCGGACTTTTATCATCTTTTTTTAATTGTCGTCCTGCAAAGGCAATAACTTTTCCGGTTGAACCATGAATTGGAAAAATTACCCTTCCTCTATAAGCATCATAAATTTTACCTT
>JAIYDG010000351.1 GCA_027487625.1 Bacteroidota bacterium | reverse complement strand
ACAGACATGAATACAATATTTGAATGATGGCGGCGACATACCTCCCTTGTTTTTAAGGGGGGGCACAAAAACAATATTCTTCTCGTCATCATTTAGAGGCGTCGAGATTCATGTCCTGTTCGTTGGCCCGAGTCTCGATGACCTCGTCCTCGTCTATCTCACTCCCGACTTTGACCTTGGCAAGATCTCTCTCAGGAGCTGGGTTCACTGCTAGTCCGGACCCCAAGAAGTCCTCGGCTTCGGTCATGTAGTGATCAGAGTTTGAGGACCCACGTGGTCGATTCCGCCGAGAAGTCGAATCTCCTTCGCTTTCACTTGAGTTGGAGATGTTGCTCTCACGTTTGATGACGTTGCTTTCGTCTTCGTTGTTAGAAACGTTACTCTCGTTTCCAGAATTCTCCGGTGAGTCGTCACTGAATTCATCCACAGTCTTTGGGTAAACTTTTTCTAGAAGGTCGTTATAACGTTGGGCTTCTGATTGAGGTCGTGAAATTGAGGTCTGATTAACCTTGATGAGCGAGCGCTCATATGCTCGTTCCCCCTCTAAGACATTCAAAATCATCGTGACAGATTCCGTCAGGTTGGAACCACTCGTTCCGGCTGTTCCATTCCGACTGATCCTCTGGGCGGTCATCAGATCTGATTGTAGATGTCTGAGACTGTATAGAGATCCGGTTTCAGTTCTCAGTTGAGAGAGATTGATTGAGGCCATCATTGATGGCCTGTTCTTGCCTCCGATGATCGTTCTCCTCTCAATACGTCCATCTTCTGTCCGATGTAGGGAGACCTCAGGTGAAACCTTCTGTCTTTTGGTTGAGGCTTGAGGGATTGATGGTGATCTTGATCTCTTTTGAGGCCGGAGAATATTTTTAGAAGGTGCCTCAAAGTTTGGGTCTGTTGGAACCAAACCCGCTTCCATGCTGATCTTTGGGATCAACGTAGATGGTAGACCATAGAACGTCATCCTGGTATGCCGAGGGTTCCGGGCAAGTTCTGGTTTACTGAGAACATACCCTGTTTCGTGTCCGAAACAAGCATGTTTTCGGAACACGAACCCTGCGTAGAACCTGTTGAATCCAGGCCTAGCATGATCCGACTTAGAATGTCCTCGGCGTTGACAGTTTTGACACCATCCTCGAAGAGCATCACACGTTATAATCGAGTGACGGAGTGTAGAATCTGAACAATACAGATAATTGCACTGTGTTCGAACGGTGCATCGATGTCTGGCCAGATCCCGATTTTGCATTTTGGATTCGTGAAAACCACACATCCTGCAGCAGTGCAAAGTTATTGCTTTTGGGTTGAACGGCTCGTTGTACCCTGGCCGGCATTTCTTCCAAACTTTCTTATTGACCTCGTTGAGTTTGTTCACGAGTTTGCAATTCATCGTATGGGTGTCGAGAATCTCTACGTCGCATGGAGCAGCGTAATATGGGTCTTCCAGGAATGACATTGCAGGCTCGTCATCGGAGAATCCAAGAACAAATCTGATATAGGGGGCCAGATTCCGGGACCCACTGAACCCAATCCGTTCGGTAACACGATGAGCCATGAACCAAACTGCGAAAGCTGTTGCTCTTGCCCCTTGGATGAGGAATTGAAGGTGATCCTCATCGTCAGACCTGAACAGCCCTGATGGAGGTTTTACAGCCTCGGAATCCACCAGTTGACGGAAGTATTTGATCATACCAACACTGGTTTCGCTTTTTGTAGTATATGCTTGGACGATTTTGAAGAGGCCCGAGGTTCCTGGTATCTGGAACTCGAGGAGTGGTTGAATAGAAGCAACCACATCATTTTGATGCATTACCACTTTACGGATGTACTTGTCCTCCATGATGGCCTGGAGGTCGTCTGGGATCAGGAAAATTTGACATGACTCCTTCCTGGTGAACAGGAGAACTCGTCCAGATGGGCAACAAAGAGCAAGAGCTCCCTTCCCAAAGTGGAACATAGCGATGAATCCTGCGAGCTTCACAGAGTCAATCCAGGTTTTCCCCAAAGGTCCCTCAAGGTTGTGAGGATCAATCAGAACATCATCATCGCAGTTGTGCGTTTTGTACATGTCAGCCCATTCTTTGATCTCCTGGGACATGTCCGGGAGTTTCCTCGGTTCAGGATGGGCTTCCGGATGTAGTGGTAGCTCGAATATTGGTGGGGAAGTCGTTACTATCGACTTTGATGATGTTGACGTAGATTGAGTCGCAACAACGGACTCTCTAGTAGTTTTGGAGCGTTTAACAAAGCCATGAGGTGTTTTGCTCATCTTTGTTCGGTTTGGAAGTGAGGAGCTCCGATTTGGGCCAGGTCGTTCCATCCGACCAAGAGCCGGAGGTGGTGAATGCCGGGTTTGTCGATGCTCTGGACTGTGGTGACGTCCCCGGTTGGATCCCAAGGTCCTTGGTGTCAAGGTATCCGCACGACTCTTGCGAGAACTCCCTGATGGAGTCTCTCTTTGCTGTCTGTCTTTCCCAGACATATCTGAAAACAGAAAACAAATAATGAAATATTCGAAACGACACTCTAGTGTGAGTTTGACTAGATTTCTTTAAGGTCATAATGATAAAACATTGTAAAGAACTAAAACATAAAGACTGTCAATAGATAAATAAATTCATTTTTCAAAGGTTCTAAACTCTAGAGATATAAGTTTAGTAATTGGTCGTTCGTAAGACCCTGTACTGGTTCTTATTTTACAACGACGAACTTTCCCATCATTTTCACTTTGATGGATTTCTTCGACAACAGCTAATTTCCACTGTCCACGAGGAGTATTAGGATCAAGTTGAAGTACAACTTCTCCAACTTGAATATCATTTTGAGGATCTTGCCACTTCTTCCGAGATGAAAGAAGCGGGATATATTCTGCTAAAAACTGAGTCCAGAATTTGTTCACCAAAGCGTGAACTCTTTTCCACCTTTCAACAGGATTGTCAAGTTCTGTGGTTGAGATAGCTCCACCAAGATTTCCGATTAAAAAATGATTTGGGGTTAAAATTTCATTTGTTGCTTCATTTACAACACGAGTCAGAGGCCTGCTATTAATCAGAGAAGCAACCCTACTAATAGCAGTCCGGAACTCATCCATGGTTAAATCATCTCTGACAAACAGAGAATCCAAAGCTCTCTTTGTGGCTTTAACCATAATCTCATAAATTCCACCATGATGCGATCCATATGGTGGAATAAAATGCCAAATTATGTTCGAACCTTTATTATGTATTATCAGGTCTTCGTAAAGGTTTCTAACCCAAGATTGGAGTTCTTTCTTAGGAGAACTAAACGTTTTCCAATTGTCAGAAAGGACTTCATTTGGCATACCTCTTAAGTCGATAAAGCGAGACAAAGCATTCAGAACAGAACTCGTACCTTGATCATTAGTTACTTCTAGATGTATAGCTCTAGTTTGAAGACAAGTGAAAACTAAAATGTAGGATTTCAATCTCTGTTTTGCCCGACCAACTTTGATGTAAAATGGTCCAGCAAAATCCAATCCTGTTTTTGAAAAGGCTTGGAGAGGGAAATCGAAACGATAAGCAGGAATATCTGCCATTTGCTGGATTAGAGGTTTCTTTGATGCCCGAATGCATTCAGAACAACTCCTCTTAATTCTTCGTAACAAAGAATCCAGTCCAATGATAATGAAGTCTTGTCTCAATTTTACTTTAACTGTCTCAACGCTAACTGTATGACCAAATTTCCTATGATAGGATCTAACGATGAGTTCTGAGAGTTCAGAATCTTTCGTTAGAAGAATCGGAAATCTCATTTTATAAGTAAGATGATCAACCAAAGCTAAGCGACTGTGAGATCTAATAATTCCATATTCATCGATAAACGGTGAATAATTTCTAAAAACTGAAATTGGTTCCTTATTAGAAATTTGATCAATCACGATCACAAAATTTGGATCATTATTCTGATTCTTTTTGACGAGATAATTTAAACTTCTTTTGTGCAGTTCTTTTTGAGATAAAGGGTTTTTCTGATGAAACCAGGAAATACACAGCATAATTATTTTCAGAAGTTTATCATAACCATCAAAAATCTTTCCAACAGAAAATCTCTCTGGATCCAACTTGTCTAAATTATTTGCCTCATTAGAAACATGGAAAACTGTATGGATTTCATCACTAAACAACTTTTTAATTTCACCCTTTGCCTCCTCGTTAGGTTCAGGTGCTACAAATTCAGCTGGCCAATCAGCTTCATTCTTTCTTAAAAAGTCAGGACCTTTCCACCACAACAAACTGTCTGATAGCTCCGAGATTGAAATATCTCGTGTGGCTATATCTGCTGGATTCTGATCAGTGGGTACGTGTCGCCACTGATTCTTATTGGAGTGTGATTGAATTTGTCCAACTCTATTTGACACAAACGTCTTAAGTTGGTTTGCAGGAGTATTTATCCAATACAGAACATTCATCGAGTCTGTCCAAAAGTAAATCTTTTCTGGATCCATACTGAACGCAAGTGCAACAGCATAACCCAAACGATGCCCTATTACTGCCGAATTCAGTTCGAGTCTAGAAACACTCTCTGCTTTAGTCGGAGTAACTCTTGCTTTTGCAGTGACCAAGTATGATTCAACATTTATCAACTTTTCCACCCCCTTTGAATCTACGACACGAACATATACTGCTGCCGCATAGGCTTCAGTACTTGCATCAACGAATACATGTAGAGTGTAAGATTTTCCTTTGCCGAAATGAAAACTTCTAGGAATTTTTATCTTTGAAGAATTCACAAACAATTCTTTTAGCCATTGACACCATTTCAACTGGTGATGCTCGGGAATTAAATCTTTCCAAGCTAGGTCTTCTTGCCATAGTTTTTGTAAAATCTTTCGTGATCTAACAGTAAAAGGTGCTATTAAACCAAGCGGATCAAAGACTGTTGCGGCGAATCGTAAAATCAATGATTTTGTCCAACCTTTGAATTCTGTTATTTCTTGCTTTTCTAAAAACTCGTCAATTGACGAGTATTTGGCTTTGAATAGAAAACAATCACAATTTGCGTCCCAAATAATTCCTAAAACTTTGGAAGGATCAAATATACTTCCAATTTCTCGATCCAAATTAACTTTTGCAGATAAAAGATCTTTAGGGATTGTTTTAATGACGTCAATGTCAGAACATTGGAATTTGCAAATTTTCATACCGCAATGAGAAATTAATTCTGGTAACTCTTTAACAGTTCTGATTCCTTCCTCTTTTGTTTCTACTGATGTTATGGCATCATCCATGTACATTTTGTTTTTAACAACATCTGCAGCAAGCGGAAACTCATTGATATAAAAATCAGCATTCTCCACCAGAATTTTCTGTGAGATGTCTGGACTTGCTAAGTTCCCAAAAAGAACTCTTGTCCACTGCCAATAACGACCATCCCACCAAAAACGATGATATCGTTTATCTTCATCAGATAATCGACATTGTAAAAACATTTCGCTAATGTCAGCAGTAATAGCGATGTTATTCATTCTAAAACGTAATAAAATGCTAAAAAGGTCTTGCAACCTGTTTGGTCCCTTCTCTATCTGGGAATTTAAAGATTTTCCATTCCGGCTTTTTGCAGCCGCGTCAAAAACAATTCTGACTTTAGTTGATTCTCTAGTTTTATCAACAACTGGAAAATATGGAATATAAAAACAGTCTGGGCGGTTAATATCCGCCGGATCTGTGATTTCTTCGATGTAACCTTTAGCTAGTTGGTCGCGAAATTTTTCATCAATTTCGGTGATAGATGTACCCTTACCAGTTAGGTATTTAGAAGAATTTGTGTTTTTCTGACGTTTCAGCACATCAGATAAATTGTTAGACAGATCTGGAGGAGAAGATTTCCAAGGAATTGAACAAGAATAAAAATCTTTATGCTTGACAACTTTCATAGCATTGTCAACAGCTATCTCTTGAGGTGACCATTCATCTTTTGGTCGTCTATAGTTTTTAGACATTCCTGGAGAACCTAGCTTATCTTTTATACCAATATGTTCAAGTTCCCAATGTTTTTCAACTAAGCGATATAAATCATCTTTCTCAATTTTGTTAACCTCTAAAATAGGTTCAGACCTGTCCATGGAAAGTCATTTTTTCGTTAGTTTTGACGCAAACATTGATTCAAACAATGCTTCCGTATTGAATTTCGATTTTGAAGATGAACCAAAACAAGTCCAACCAAGAGGAGTGAGAACAGCAATAGGCTCTCCCTTTTCACCTTTTCTTGATTCTTCTGGAGCAAGAAGGTCAACATTGTCCGTGCCAATCAACAACGTGACTGTTGGATTTTCCGGTAACGGTTCAAACGGAAGATTTTTCAAATGGTCAAACTTCAGTTTGTCTTTTGACCAATCAACGATTCCGGTACCTTTTGTCATGTCTTTCATCGTGCTTGCGAGGATAACCATTGACGTCAAACCGTCCATGGATATGACAGGAACTTCAACCAAAGTTGTTACAAAATCAATCTTAGCACTAACAACCTTAATTGATTCAGTTCTTGGTAGGGATCTTTTCTTCAATCCTAATTTTCTTGCAACATCTTCATCAATGCAAGTCATACTTGAACAAGAATCTAGCAATGCGACAGTCTTTAGGCTTTTGCGTCCTTTTTTGTTGCCTATTTTACAGACAACCGTAAGAATACTTCTGGCCCCTGGTTTTGCAAGAAGAAAGCAAGATCCATGGAATTGCTTAGCATCATCTTCCGTCCACTCCAGATCACCGTGGACGAAAGAGTTCCATTGTGTTAAACAAATACCTCCCACAGTTTTATCTGCGTGAAGTAGCGGATGATTATACTTCGGACAATCATTTACCCCACAAACTTTGCCCTTGTCATTCGGGCAGTTTGAAATTGCATGACCTCGTTGAAGACAATGGAAACAAGTGCCTGACTTTCTAACAACCGAGTATCTTTGTTTTACAGTCAAGGATTTGAACTTTGGACAAAATGCCAGTTCATGATCTTCGTAAAGGCAAATTGGACATTTGCTTGACTTAAAATCAATTTGAGGTTTCAAAATTGGTCTTTTTGGAGAGTTGGAACGAGAATTTTGTCTATTTGGAGATCTGGAGCGAGAAAATTTCCCCGCACTGAAAAATTCCTTTTTAGGAATTTCAAACGAGACGTTTTTACCTTCCGACTTGCCAGTCAAAAAGACATAACCATCATCGTCGCTGTCTTCTCCAGACAATTCCTCGCATTTTTCAATGTGAAACAAACCTCGTCTGTTTTGTTTTGGTAATTTTAAGGCCAAAACATCAGCTTCCTTGGCTGACTTGATCCGTTCAAGTACCCAAGCTTGAAGTGATAAAACACATCTTTCTCTTTCTCTGTCCTCTAGCCAATCTCTGAACTTTTGATAGACAAAGGCAACCATTTTTGAACGTAGTTGGTGGAACAAATGACTAGAACAATTTGTGAGAGCTGTTTGATCTCTTGTCTCGTAATAGGAGACCTGCATCGTTATTGTTTGATAAAACTCGATGAGCAGTTTGAGAGACATGTCTGACAATGGTGGAGAGGTATTGAGTCTTTTGATGACAAGACCATCCTCGTTAAACTCTTCTCCATAAAGAGCTTCAAGGATATTAACCATTCCCTCAAAGGTTTCATCAGTCCAGCTCCCAGTAAGCTGACTTTCAACAATTTTTCGGGGTTCACCACGCAAAAGACCAAACATTCGCATGGCTAGATCTTTTTGAGAAATGTTTCGATTCTCATGAGCGAGAATGAACTTCTTCTTCCAGAACTGAAATAGTTCCATTTCTCCATTGAAAGGTTCTAGCTTGCATTTTTCCAGACCATGATAGTCTGGTTTATCTGGTTTTTTCGAAAAGGCACGTTCGAGTGTTGACAACAATCGTTCAAACCGATCACCGCTCACAGTTTCGGACTCTGTATCAGTTCCCATATCTCCCCACTCGTGTCGAGACGCACCCCCTCTACTTCTACCTCTGCCCCTTGACGGACCTGAACGAAGTGGATTTGTAGGGTTCGGGATAAAAACTGAATTTTCAACTGTTCCTCTCCTAAGTGAAAATAGATCAGAGGAAGGGTTTGAAACACCCTTTGGTATTGCACCAGTTGAAGGTTTCTGGTGTTGTTGATCACCGTGAAGTTCAAGATCAGCTATTTTCGCTAAAGCGGCTTCTAGCTCTTGTTGTTTGTTCAACAAATCCTGATCTTTGTTGTCAGTGGCCTTGTCACGCAATCGAATTTCTTTGTCAAGAAACTTTTCGATGTTACGTCTCATGTCCACGGTATGGCCATGAAGCGTATTCATGAAGCGTGTGTAACTAGCTTTCTGCCCCCTAGTTTGAGGAATCACCGAGATTGCGGAATTTAGGTTAGCTAATCTTATTTTTGATTGCTCGCAACAGCTTAAGAGAGTTTTTAATTCCTCGACGTCAATTACATCCCGAACTCTCTTACTAATTTTGCCAATCTGTGTGTAGATTCGGCGTCTTTCTTTAGTTGCTTTCCCATACCAGTCTTTAAACTCTGTAATTTTAACTGAGTCCTCAGATTGTAAAACACTAGAAATGGAAACATCACTAGGTAACGGATCCTTATCGGATTGGGTTTCTGCAATAGAAACCTCGGGAAAGAACTCTGTTAGGTCTGGTTCTAAATAACCAGCACCTGCTTCCGGATCCTCAGCAGGGTTAAGAACCGTGCGATCTAGTTCAAAAGAACCATCGGATTCGAAACCATCTTCGTCATCGTCAAAGGCATCACCGTCTACAGGTGATGTCTTCTTAGACTTTTCCGAATTCATGTTCTAACTAACTCTATGGCTGAAACGCTAGTAAAGTTTATGTTAGTTTATGAAATGTTTTACCTGAACTCTGTGTAGTTCTGGCAAACTTGCTTGGTCACGTTGAGAAAATTGATAAACAATTTTTAAATCGATAAAACAATTTTTGACGACGTGACGATGTGGACTGAGAAATGGTCCACGTAACTGATCGTTGTTTTGAGCTGCAAAAATAAAACAAAAATGTATTAAATATACATTTGTATTGTAACACTTATTATACAAATAAGGTTTTAATCTATGTAGGTTCTTTAGTGTTCTAAGATAAATCTT
>JAIYDG010000698.1 GCA_027487625.1 Bacteroidota bacterium | reverse complement strand
TCAGATCACTCAGCTTCTTCAACAACTTCAGGAGCGATAGCTTCATCCTTCCACTCTTCCGGAGCAAACTCCAGGGATTCAATCAGTTGACCAATCAGATTACCAGAAAACTGAATCAGATTGGCATCGCCAGTAGCACGGGCAGCACCAAAGGAATTGATCGCAGAGATCAGATCAGACTTTTTACAAGCCATGAGATTGCAATAACTTCAAAAATTATAACAAAGATCACCACGGCACACCAGCCGCTGAAGTGGGATAAAGTTTTTGCTGGATCTGATTGTTCAGTGATTCTTCAATATTTACAACTTGGTCCACACCAAGAGCACCAAGCACCCAATTAACAACTTCTTGTTTGGTCAGTTGATCAAAGGGAACGAAAGAAGCGGGGTCAGGATCACCAAGACCAATGCTTCCGTATGCACCTGCCGTTTCACCCTCCTCCTCCAGAGAAGCAGTCCAATGAACTGTGTACACAGCACCATCGGGGCACGTTTCACCATCAGGAAGATGGCGTTCCATGTTGGCAATATCCCAGATAGTGTTAGCCATAGCAAAAGTGTTTTCTTTATTTTACACTAACGATTTGCAACGCGTTTAAACTCTTCCATAAACTCCTTCCCCATTAGTTTTTCAATGTCACCAGGCTGAAGATTGTTAATCAACTTTATACATTCTTTAAAACGTCTCTCGTTTTCCTCTTCTGTTATTTGTTCTTTTGACATTTTAGAGAGTAGGACTACGACGCCTTGAGGGTGGCGACTTCAGCCTCTAGCGTTTCGATGCGGAGTTGTGCTTCCTGCAGTGCCTTGATGGCCATCCACATCATCTGCTGATCTTTGACACCAAGGCGTTCCTCTTGGGCTGGCTGATCTTCTGTTGCTTCCTTGGCCTCTTGGAAAACGGTGATCACTTCCGGGCAGCTCTCAGCCACCTGCTGGGCAATAACGCCCATGTTCAGGTCAGCGTCGTCGGGCTGGTCCTTGTAGCGGAAGTTAACGATCTCCCATTCCTTCAGGCAGTTCCATGTGCCAGAAGCGGGGGAAATGTCTTTTTTAGCGTTGATGTCCGAGAGGTTGACGTTGTTGGCGCTGTAGTTGGCAATGCCCCCATTTGAGCGCACAACTAAACGCTGCGCGCTTGTGTCGCCAAAGTAAAGAAAATTAGCTGTCGTATTGTTGTACGTCGCTCCTAAGTCTCCGTAATATAGATAACTTGCGTAGCCGGAGGTTAATGTATTTCTCGCAAAAACAACGGCATCATTAGCGCCGCTTACAAACTCGTGATACGGACCTGATGCACTGATGTAGGAGCCCGTGCTGGTAGCTTTTAAGTATCCAGCATTATTTATCCTCACCGCCTCAGTTGGAGATGCTGCCCCATCCCGTGTAACGGAGAACACTAGCCTGCCGGGCATATCATTAGCGCCGGGGGTGCCGTCTACAAATGCGTAGATACTTGCCGCCGGAGTATTGCGGTCAGTACCATCGGCTCCAACCCAATACATCCCCCCAATAGCATCTCCGCTGCTAACAATGGTGGAAGATCCCGTAGAAGTTCCACGAGACTTTCCAAAAACAAGATAAGCACCATTGGCATCATTAGAGTTTGTAAATAACGATGCCGAAGAACTATTGTATCCTGTTCCTTCTATTTGAAATTGAGGTGTAATGCCGTCAAAAATGCTAGACCCAGAAGACGTGCCAACTAACAGGCGGCGCAAACCATCGACCCTAAGCGCTTCTCCCCCAGAGTTTTGAAGAATAAAATTGGTTGATGTCGCACCAAGATCCCACTGGCCGCTACTGTTTTTGATTCCAAGGTAAGAGCCAGAGCCTGTTGATTCTAGGATTGTTGATGTCCCCGTTGCACCTGAATTAACGTGCAGAGCATTTGTGGGGCTAGTAGTGCCAATCCCTATGTTGCCTGACGAATCAATAACAAAACGACTTGCAGTGGCGTCTACGTCATAAATAGAAAAACCTGAGTTTGATACACCAGGAATTGCTTGACCAATTTCAAAGTTATCTGCTCCTACAGCGCCACCTGTAAGTCGTATGCGAGATATACCAGTCGCATCATTTATATGTAATTCTTGCTGGGGGCTGCTAGTCCCCAGACCTAAGCGGCCGGAAGAGTCAATCCTCATCCGCTCCGTCGGGATGCTCGCTCCATCGGCGGTAGTAGAAAATATCAAGCGGCCCGGCATGTCGTTAGCGCCGGGGGTGCCATCTACCTCTGCTTCAATTTTAGCGGCTTCTACAAGTTCAGAGCCGTCTGCACCTTGAAATGAAATTCGTCCAATTCCATCACCCGAGCTAACAACAGTTACCGATCCTGCTGTTGTGCCTTTTGATTTACCAAGAACAAGGTTTGCTGGAGCAGCATCATTGCTATTTTGGACAAATGAACTCAGCGTGTTGACTGTGGTTCCTTCAACTTGAAATACAGCGGCAATTGCTGTATTAAATAGATTGCTACGCGCACTAGACGTATTAACCAAGAGCCTGCCGGAGCTGTCAACAGTTACAAGTGGAGAACTATTTCTCTGTATGTTGAACTTGTCGGCAGAAGTATCTAGCTGCACTGCCCAGTTATTTGGACCTTTAAAACGAACATCAAAAGTATTTGTTCCGTCGCCAAAGCGAACAATATTGCCACTTCCAGAAACGTCAAGTAGTGCTCCAGGGCTAGCAATGTTAATACCTAAACGGCCGGAGCTGTCGATGCGCATACGCTCGGTGCCACTGGTTGAGATGGCCACCTGATCGGCACCAGGACTATAGATGCCGGTGTTGGGGTCTGAAATAAAACTAATTGATGGATTTGCTGCCGTACCAGATGCAAATACACCTGAGGCAAGAGTATAGGTTCCGCCGCTAATAGTTGTGAACGTGCCAGAAACAGCGGTTAAGTTACCAAATTGCCCAACAGAGCCAGTAACGGTAGCACCAGAAACCGTTGTGCCGCCGCGAATTACATTGCCCGAAATTGTTCCAGTAGCTGTTAAATTGCCAGAAATAGATGCAACAATTCCAGAAATATTAATGCTTTGATCAATTCCATCATTAGTAAAAGTAATTGTATCTACTTTTAAAATACCGTACGGCATGGCCCTTGTTACTTTTTCTTTATTTTAACTGAAAAAAATTAAGGAAGAATCGTAATTGTTCCCCTAATAATCAAACCTGCGTCACCTGAGATTACACCAGAAGAAATAAGGGCTGGTGTTGATCCAGAAGGTGCGGTAAATACGCCTGATACACCGGTTACATTGGTGAACTGGCCGATGTTTCCTGTAACAGTAGCACCTGAAACACTCGTGGTTCCAACAATATTTACACCTGTAATGTTTGTTGCTCTAACTGCGGCGCCTGTAATTGTCTGCCCAGAAACTGTACCTGTAACATTAATTCCAGAAGCAAAATAACCCGAGCCAAGTACTGTTAAATTTCCGCTAACTGTGGTATCAATAAAAGCAAGGCTAACTGCAGTCAAACTCTGGAAAACACCAGTTGAAAACTGTGCGCTTTGACCAGTAACAGTGCTACCAGAAATCTGTGAAGTGAATACACTACTTACACCAGTAATTGTTGAAGCATTTAACGTATTTCCCGTTATAGATGCACCAGAAATTTGCCCCGTGAAAACACCCGACTGAAAATTTGCGGTCACACCGGTAACAGTAGAACCTGTTAAAGTTCCTGTTACAGTTACGCCAGAGGAAAAGAAAGAGTTTCCTAATTCTCTAAACGTACCACTGACCGTTAAATTTCCTTGGGTAGTATGACCGCTAGCTGTAAGATTTTGAAAAGTTGCATTTGTTGCATTGACGGTAGTGCCGGTAATTGTTGTACCGCTAAGTGTTCCACTAACGTTCAAGTTGTTTTGAATGAAGACACCACTGAAATTAGAAACCCCAGTCGACGTAATTGCGTTGAAACTTGCTTGACCTGTGACCGTGAGTGCGGCATTAATGAAAAGAGGACCTGTCATGGTCCCACCGCTGAATGTTAAATATTTTGTGTTAAGGTAATTGCTAAATTCAGCTAAAGTAATTTTCTTATTTTTTAACGTCGGGTCAACTTCGAAAACGCGAACAAGTGTCAGCAGATCTTGCTCTGCCAAGATTGCGCCTTGAATTGAAGGCAGTTCCGTGATCCTTCTATTGGCCACCTATATCAAAAACAAAGCCTATGTAACTGATTATAGGTGGCCCTAGTTTGAAAAATTTATTTCACCTGAATTTCAATGCGTGGCAAATTCTGAGAAGCAAGTCCCCAGATCCACTGCCCTCCAGTGACTGCACCAATCGAGAGCACAAAAACCACAATGAGTTCTGCAACCGTCAGATTACGCCTTACGTAAACAACTTTAGGTTGTTCAAAAGGAGAAACAACCGGTCCCTTGACTGGTTCGGAGATTTGGTATACCTTTTTTTCTTGTGGTTGTTGTTGTTGTGCCATGTACTGAGCAATAGCAAGCTCCCTGGCTTGTTGCTTCATCTGCTCCAGGACTTCAGGAGTGATCTGCCCTGGAATCGGCTGATTCATTTGAGGAGGAATACTGGAAGGAATTTGGTCTTCCATAAAGCATGCAAAAGGTTTACAAAAAGACTAGCATCTAAACAGATTGATTGTTGAAATGAATTACGGATTGCGAAAAGGACTAGAGGACATTGCTTTTGAACTAAAAGGAATCAGGAATGTTCTTGCAACCATGTGGCATTCTCGTTACAACGATGGCGAGACCGACATGATCAATCCAGAGGTCTACGCTGATGAGTACATTTCAACAGAGGAGTGCGCTAAACGCCTGGGCGTATCCGATCAGACGATCAGAAATTGGATTCTTTCCGGGAAAAAAAGACCAGAAAGCGGCTGGGTCTACGGAATTCACTACATCAATATCAGTCCTGTCGGCGGAAACAAACAGATTATCCGTATTCCCTGGAATCATCTGATCCAGAGTTTTACTAAGGATACCAAGCCAAGCTACAGAAGTTTTGTTGAGAGGGACGTGGTTAAATACTCGTCAGAAATGAGAGATTCAAAGGACTCTTACATTCCAAACCCATCCGTTCCGAAGACTCCTGATTTTGATGACCCGGAGATTACCGAGGAGTTGCGATGACTCATCGATTCGACGGCTGGTCCATAAGCGATGTAACATTAGAGAATTTTCCAGAGATTCTCCCTAAGTCACTCTGCCTTCAGATTGAAATTTTCTTGCCTCCATCAGGATCTTTCGATACCCCAACCCTGCGTCGATACCTGGAAAACTTAAAAAATTATGAAGAAGAGGACCCAACTTTCGCAATGACATTGGCGAATAGATTGCGTGTTGCGTTCCAAGATATGGAGCCGGATACAATCTGTGGTAAGTTCCCCAATGCCGATCTGCCCTTAAAACGTAGGCTTCGTTGTGTTGCCGAGTATTTAATCAGGGCTGGAGAATTTGATAAACTCCGTGACGAGAATGGTAAGCTCATTAAGAAAAGAGGAGTTCTCGGCAAACTTGTCGTTATTTACCAACCGTTAGTTAAGATGCGTGAAACTCTAGTTCGTCAGGGATTGATGAAAAAATGAGCCGTCGTGAAAAATTAATTGCTTCTGTCATTGGTTCTGAGCTTGACCAAGAGAAAGCAAAGATGCTGGATACAACGCTCAAGTTGATTCTTGGTGACATGGGTCAAATGTTTTCCAAATTCTGGGAAGCAGAAGGCCCTGGTGTTATGTGTTTTCAGCCTGAGCAGGTTGAAAAATCAATGTTTTATCTGACATTGAAAGAGCTTCATGCTGCGCAAGAGGAGTGCGAACGAGAAGACAACGGCGATCTTGCCGAAACTTTTAGGCGCGTTCTGCAGGCTGCACAAAAGATTGATCCGCAAGAAAGCGCTGGTTATCTTTTGAACGATAAATCGGGCATTCGTTTTGTCGCTATTGACTACAACAAAGTTTCTGAAGACTGATGCCTGCTTTTGTTGGCAACAAAAAAGTTGAAGACTACGAGTGGATCAGTAACAAAGACATGATCGACTCCGCTCATCTCGTCATGGGCGGCATTGATCTTGATCCCGCTAGCTCTGACAAGGCTAATGAGTTTGTCAATGCTAAGAAGTATTACACACCTGTCGATGACGGGTTGAATGAGATGGAGTGGTTTGGAAACGTTTATGTGTTTCCACCACGCCATTCATACTTCTGGCATCATGGCTCCCAACGTTGGAAGATGACTAGGGGATTGTCTCCTACCTTGACTTCCAGCTATGCACTCTGGTGGAAGACATTAAAGAGAAAATGGGTAAGCAGGGAGATTGAGCAGGGTATTTACTTTGCTAATGCACCTGACATGTTCATGTATTGCCAGGATATTTTTGATCACCCTGTCTGTGTTTTCAGAACAAGGCCAATGCTGAACCAACACTTTTTCCATGACGGAACGATAAAGAGTCGTAACACTTGCGTCTCTTTTGCTGTGTTTCTGCAGCCAAGCAAGAATGTGTCGGACGCCACACAACACTTTGTTGATGTTTATGGCGAAATGGGTCGCATTATCGTCTGACTCGGTTAAAATTTTAAAGCTTCAGTTGAATTTATGAGCATCCTGTCAGACCGCGAAATCAAAGAACTTTCGGTTGAAAAAGGCATGATCCAGCCGTTCCAGGATCGTCTCATCAATGAAAGCAATGGACGTAAGTTGTTGAGCTACGGACTTAGCTCTTATGGATACGATATTCGCTTGTCTCCCAAACAATGTTTGATTTTTAGTCGTACACAATCAGGGGATTGTGATCCCAAAGCTTTTGATCAAAGTATCTTGCGTCCAGCCGAATTACTGGAAGACGAAAAAGGACAGTACTTTCTTCTGCCTCCATTTGGCTATTGCCTTGGAGTTGCAGAGGAATATTTAGAGTTACCAAAAGATGTCACTGTTGTTGCAGTTGGAAAGAGCACTTATGCTCGCTCTGGAATCTTGGTAAATATCACGCCAGCCGAAGCATGTTGGTCGGGGCACCTGACGCTTGAGATTAGTAACTGCACTGGTCTCTTTAATCGTATCTACGCAAACGAAGGGATTTGCCAATTGCTTTTCTTCCGTGGCAAAGAGTGCGAAGTTGATTACAACATGCGCAAGGGCAAGTATCAAAGCCAACCCAAAGAAGTGGTCTTCAGTCAGGTTTAGTTAAAAACCTCTAAAGGTACCAGAGAACGGTTGGGGCTTGCGTGCGTAACCAACGCCTCCTGTAGGCCCCATCTCATCGCCTTGGCTGGGAAGAGTCACGCCACCCAAATTAGCCTCGTTCCTGGGCGTCCTACCCCTGATCTGTGGCTCATCAATGGATGCACGTTGTTTGTATGCACCAGCAGTTTTAGCTGCTGCCATGTATCTATTTACACGCTCTTGTTGACGTGTATTTCGAACATCAACACTATCCGCAATTTCTCTTTCTGTTTCATCCAGGCGCCTGACATCTGTGTCATAAGCTTGTCCTGGGTTTAGATCTGAAGTCTCAGCACCGGACGTACCAGAGAGCTGCCGAGGATCGTAAGTGGGGTCGAAAAATCTTGCCATGATATTATTTTAGATGAAGGAATTCTGGTTAAAAAATAATGATGCATGCAGCAAGGACGCCTGATGCATTCTTAAATCAATTTGTTATCAACGATGAAGTGCTCAATCGTTGTCTCAGTGAGTCTGATTTTGATCAGCCCCTGGGCAACGAAAAGCACGACGTTCCCCTCCAGGACATGTACAATAGAGGTTTAGTGTTGACGCAAGAAGGGCGTGAACGCACTAACCTACAGCTTGAAGGAGGAGAACGATGCGGAATGACGGGTTATATTCCGAGTGCGGAACAGGGACTGCAGATGGGAGCATCACCCAAACCCAAAACATTAGTACTGGAACTGGGGGAACCGGACGAGGAGGAGAAAGAAATGTCGATGAAGCGCCGTGGTTTAATCCGGTAGATGAGTGCAAGGACGGTTTCTGTCCGATGCCTGCACCAAAACT
>JAIYDG010000236.1 GCA_027487625.1 Bacteroidota bacterium | reverse complement strand
GGAACAAATAGCAGCTCATTTAGCAGTTCAAGTATATCAAACAATGATGCTATAACTTGTTTATTAACTTCAACAGCATTATGTGCATCATCAACTTCTGTATTATCAAATGGAATTAGTATTGGCGTTGGAAATCCTGTCATTCCATCAATTAATATTACTGCGAATACAACAAGCATATGTGGTTCTCAAACTGCAACTTTTACTGCAAATCCAGTAAATGGTGGAAGTCCACCTATCTATCAATGGAAAATAAATTCAAGTAATGCAGGTAGCAATAGCAGCACATTTAATCCAATAAGTTTATCAAATGGAGATATTGTAAGCTGTCAGATGATTTCAAATGCCGCATGTGCAAGTTCAGGAAGTGTTAATTCAAACGGAATTACAATGTCGGTTGGCAATAGCTTAACACCTACAATTGAAATTTCAGCCAATACATTAAGTGTTTGTTCAGGAGATAGTGTTCATTTCACATCAAGTATTACAAATGGAGGAAATAATCCTGTATTTACTTGGAAAATAAATGGTGTTGTTGTTGGTACAAATAAATCTACTTACAGCACAAATAACATCAATCACAATGATTTAGTTACTTGTCAATTACAAAGTAATGTTCTTTGTGCAAGTCAAAATACTGTGAATTCAAATACACTTACTATGAGTTTGAATTCAATTTCACAACCTAATGTAAGTATTCAAAGTTCACAAAACCCAGTTTGTTCAGGTTCATCTGTAAACTTTACAGCAACAGCAAGTAATGCAGGAGCAAATCCAGTTTATACGTGGAAACTGAATGGAAATACTGTTGGAGTAAATAGTAATGTATTGATTTTAAATTCTGTATCAGCTTCTGATGTTGTTTATTGTCAGGTACGCTCAACATCAAATTGTACATTTGGCTTTACAAATAATTCAAACGCAATAACCATGCAGGTTGAAAATACATTAACTCCTTTTGTAGTAGTGAATGCAAGTAGTCAGAATATTTGCTCAGGAACTGATGTAAGTTTCTCTGCAAATCCTGGAAATGGAGGAACTAATCCAAGTTATGTTTGGAAACTGAACGGCACTGTTGTTGGAAGTAATTCAGCCATCTATACAAACAATAATTTGAATCAAAACAATTCAATTACTGTAGAAATGACATCTAATGCCAATTGTTTAACTAAATCAAGTGCAATATCTAATCCTGTAAGTGTTCAGGTTAATCAATCTGTTACACCAACCGTATCTGTGAGTGTAATTCCTTCAAAAACTATTTGCAAAGGAACCAATGTTGTATTTACAGCAATTCCGGTTAATGGTGGTCCTAATCCAATTTATCAATGGAAAATTAATGGTGTAAATTCAGGAACCAATACAAAATTATTTAGCAGCAGTAATTTTAATAATTTAGATATTATTACACTTGAAATGACAAGCTCAATGAATTGCTCAACAATTCCATTTGCAGAATCAGAAATTCAAACCATGATAGTGAATGAAATTCCTGCTAAACCAAGTATTACTAAAAATGGGAATATGTTGAGTTCAAATTCACCAGCCGGAAATCAATGGTTATTGAATGGTAGTCCAATTAATGGAGCTACTTCACCAAGCTATACTGCCAGTGTTAGTGGAAACTATTCAGTGGAAGTACAAAATTCCACAAACTGCAAAAGTGTTTCTGATATTTACAATTTCACCTTAACAGGATTAGGTGAGTTTGGATTTGCTGATTTGGTTCAAGTTTACCCTAATCCATTTTCTGAAAAATTCGAACTTGAAATTTCAAACAAAGTTAACAATCCAGAAAAATGGGAAATCGAGATTTTCGATTTATTGGGAAGAAAAATTAAACAGATTGAAAGACCTCAACACATCAATCATATTGACCTAAAAGAAGAAAGTGCTGGGGTTTATTTGATAAAAATTAAAGTTGAAGGCGAAATCGGTTTATTTAGAGTAGTAAAACAATAGATTCTTTATAATTATTTGATTTTTAAAAACAACTACTGTTTCTCAAAAAGCAGTAGTTGTTTTTTTTGTGAGAAGTGAAATTGAATTTTCAGAAGTTAACCAAAAAGGAAAATTTGTAAAATTATAATCCACTTGAAAAAAATTGAAATTCAAATTAAAAGTAAAAAGAAACATCGGGAGCCCGAATTACAATACACATTCGCGGATTAATTCCAGCGAAATTTCGCAAACCAGCTACCTTAATTATTGAGCCACATAATCATTCGTGAAAAATTTGTTCATACTTTTCTTGGTGATAAGGTAATTGTGAATGTATCTTCGGCGGCATAAATTACACTTCCATACACGATGTTAACACTTAGATCCAAAGCCTTAGAAATTGTACAAAGTAGAAGTACAGTTGCTATTAACAAACCCGCTGAAAGGGTTTCAGAGTTTTATTCCAAGAATGTTTTTACAGACCATGCCATGAAAGAATATCTTTCAAAAGAGGCTTATGAGGCTGTAACTGACGCAATTAAAAAAGGTCAAAAAATCGACCGTGCAATGGCAAATCAGGTTTCTTCTGGAATGAAAAACTGGGCTTTAAGTTTAGGTGCTTCTCACTATACACACTGGTTTCAACCATTAACAGGAGCTACTGCCGAAAAACATGATTCGTTTTTCGACCCGCTTGAAGATGGTCGTGCAATTGAAAAATTCACAGGAAGCGCATTAGTACAACAAGAGCCAGATGCTTCTAGTTTCCCTAATGGTGGTATTAGAAATACTTTCGAAGCTCGTGGTTATACTGCGTGGGACCCTTCATCTCCTGCTTTCATTATGGAAAATACAGGTGGTAAAACTCTTTGTATTCCAACTATTTTCGTTTCATATACTGGTGAAGCCTTGGATTTTAAAGCACCTTTATTAAAAGCATTACACGCAGTTGAAAATCAGGTTGTTGATATATGTTCAACTTACTTTGATAAAAATATTACTAAAGCACAAGCTTCTTTAGGTATCGAACAAGAATATTTCTTAATCGATGAAGCTATGTGGTTTGCTCGTCCAGATATCATGCTTTCTGGAAGAACCGTAATTGGTCACTCTCCTGAAAAAGGACAACAATTAGAAGACCATTATTTTGGTTCTATTCCTCCAAGAGTTTACGACTTTATGGTTGATTTTGAAACAGAAGCCTACAAATTAGGTATTCCTTTGAAAACTCGTCATAATGAAGTTGCGCCTTCACAATACGAATGTGCTCCAAATTTTGAAGAAGTTAACTTAGCCATCGACCACAATCAGTTATTGATGGATATTATGGATAAAGTTGCTTGCAAACACGGATTCAAAGTTTTATTTCATGAAAAACCTTTCTCAGGAATCAATGGAAGTGGAAAACACAATAACTGGAGTTTGATTACAAATACTGGTGTAAACTTACTTTCTCCAACAAATAATCCTGAAACCAACTTACAGTTTTTAACATTTTTTGTAAACGTTATTAAAGCTGTGCATGATCATGCTGATTTATTAAGAGCTTCGATTGCCAGCGCTGGTAACGAGCATAGATTGGGTGCAAATGAAGCTCCTCCTGCAATTATGTCTATTTTCATTGGTTCACAATTAACCAATGTAATGGAAACATTGT
>JAIYDG010000148.1 GCA_027487625.1 Bacteroidota bacterium | reverse complement strand
TTAGGACTTAGAGCTGTTGCATTTAATTTAGTTGGACCCTATACTCAACAAGTTTTCGATAACGATACTCAATTACCAACTGGTGATTCGAAAACTTATAAAGCAGGAGAATCTATTGCTTTCTATCCAAGATTAGAACCAAGAGCTAGTGGAACTTATTTAATTAATGAGCAATCATCTGTTAAAGCCTCATTTACTCAAACTTATCAATTCTTACATTTAGCAACTACCAGTGGTGCTCAATTTCCATTGGATTTATGGGTGCCAAGTTCACAAAAAGTAAAACCTCAATTGGCTTACCAATACGCTTTGGGTTATTTCAGAAACTTTAAACAAGATGCTTATGAATCATCTGTTGAAGTTTACTATAAACCTATGTTGAATCAAATTGAATTTAAACCAGGAGCCCAATTGTTTTTTAATCAGAATTTAGAAAATGAAATGGTATTTGGACAAGGATTAAGTTATGGTGCAGAATTTTTTCTTAAAAAGAAAACAGGCGATTTAACAGGATGGTTTGGTTATACATGGAGCAGAACTACACGTCAGTTTGATGCTTTGAATAATGGAAATCCTTACTTTTTTAGGTACGATAGAACCCACGATTTTTCATTATTACTATCCTATCAAATCAACAAAAAATGGAATGCTAATTTTGTATTTGTATATGGAACAGGAAATGCTGTAACACTTCCTGTTGGTAGATATACTTACAGATTTGGTGTAAATACACAGGAGCAAAAACCAGAATTTGCAATTGTTGATGTGTATGATAAGGTGAATGATTATAGATTACCAGCTTACCATCGTGCAGATATTTCGTTTACTTATTTAGCAAAGAAGACAGATAAATGGGAGAGTTCATGGAATTTTTCTATTTATAATATCTACAATAGAGCTAATCCTTATTTCATTTATTTCTATCCTGATGTAGAGAAAAATGAAGTGAAGGCATTTATGGTTTATTTATTCCCAATTCTTCCATCAGTACAATGGAGTTTTAAGTTTTAAGAAGATGAGAAGTAGTATTTTATTTATTATAGTTTTAGTATTTGGATTCATTTCTTGTGAAAAAGAAATTGATATAAATATTCCAAGTGTTAAAGAGCAATTGGTAGTTGAAGCCAGCATCAATCAAAGGTTTGCTAGTTTGAATTATGTTTTTATCAATAAAACAATCGATTATTTTAAACCTGATTTGAGTTTAAACGGATTTAGTAATGCCGAAGTTTTTATAACTGAAGGAAGTGTAGTTGGAACAGATACCATATACAATGGAACACGTTATCAGTTTGTTGCTATTTCTGATAGTTTATTACCGGGTATTTACGTAAACCCATTGTTTATGGGAAAAGAAAATACTCCTTATGCACTTGATATTACCATGCAGGATGGAAGAAAAGTGAATGGTAAAACGTTTATCGGAAAGGCACCATTTATTGATAGTTTGGTACATTGGAACGAAATTGAAAATAATGACACCAATGCATTTTTTTGGATGCAATGGTTTGATGGTCCTGAACAAAATAATTACAGAATGGCACTTTATAATAATGTTGATTCAACACTATTTGGTTGGGGTGCAGCGCAAAGGTTTTATACTTTTGATGATGAATTGTTAAACAATACCAAACGACCTTTTCGAACTTTCAGAGGATATGACTATGGCGATACAATCAATATCTTTTTATCATCTGTAGGTAGACCAGAATATTTGTTTTGGGAATCGTTTGGTAATGCAGCCAATAACGGCGGTCCATTTGCTACACCTGTTAGTGTAAAATCTAATGTAACAGGAGCCATTGGTTCCTTTACTGGTTATGCAATAGAGAATAGAAGGATTATCTTAAGATAGGGATATAAACTGCATTAAACCTACTTTTTTAAATTTTTCATAGACCAAAGTAAAAGTGCATTTTTTACTTTTGGAACTTCAAGCTTTTCGGAAATATTACGTTTGTGCGTTTCTACAGTTTTCTCGGAAATAAAAAGATAAATACCTATTTCCTTGTTTGATTTTTGCTCAGAAACCAAATCCAAAACCTTTCTTTCTGTTGGAGTTAAAGCCGATAGTTTCAGATTCAAATCCGGGTTTTCATCCATGGTTTGGTTTAAGTTAATCTCTGGACTTATGAATGTATTATCTGTCATTACTAGTTTTATACATTCATGTAGTTCATTTTGAGCAAAATCTTTTAATACATAACCATCACAAGCATATTCTTTTGCTTTTAGAAACACCGACATTTCTTTATGCATGGTTAAAAGAATTACTTTAGTTTTTAGTTTCTTTTGTTTAACAGTTTTAAGGATTTCAAGCCCCGAAATTCCAGGCATACTCACATCTGTTATAACTAAGTCAGGTAATAAATTCATGATGCCATTTAAACAACTTACTCCATTTCCGTATGAACCAATAACCTTATAGTTTAAAGTATTTAAATAGGTTTCAGTACCTAATAAGGTAATTGGATGGTCGTCTGCTACTATAATTTTATATGCCATTTTTTAAAGGAATATGAAAAGAAATTTTAGTTCCTTTTTCACTTGAATTTATAAATGCTGATGTTTTGAGTAGATTACAATTATCCATAATTTTTTTTAATCCAAAAGCATTTCCAGTTTGCAAAATTTGTTTCAGAGGGAACCCTTTACCATTATCAATTATTTCAACATAAAGATTTTCATTTGATGCATCAATTAAAATTTCAATAGAACTTGCATTAGCATGTTTTGAAATGTTAGAAAGAGATTCTTTTATGATATGGTAGAGCAGCAGTTCGTTTTGATAACTTAAAGTATTAGGAGCATAATTAATTTTGTAATTAATAGGAAATCTAATTTTAAAAGGATTTTCATGAAGTAGATTTTCAATAGATACTTTTAAGCCATCTATCTGCATGGCATAAGAAACCAAGTTGTTATTAATAGAACCCAGATTGTTATAAACAAAGTCTAATTTTTTGTTTTTTGAATGAATAGAATCTTCAAATGTAAGACTCATTTGAGCAAGTTCATTGCTGATGAATTGCTT
>JAIYDG010000173.1 GCA_027487625.1 Bacteroidota bacterium | reverse complement strand
GACGGTCATTAGTTCTTTGTCATTTATTTTTCTTAAAGATTGAACCTCTTTTCTTTTCCTCATAATCAATCCCAAGTTTTTTATAAGCCAGGTATGAGCATAAATAATAGCTTTAGATGCTGTGAAATTACCTTTCAATAAAAATGTCCAAGCCGCTACGATGTCTAATAAAAAATGAACACTTGCAAAAAGTAAAACATTTTTTGCAGAGTAGTTTTTTAACAATAAATACAAAGAGTTTCGGTGATTCCAATAAGCCTTTTTGAAACTGTGTTTAGGAATGCTTGCTCCTCCAATATGGTAGATTTCAGAAAGTGGTTGGACCTTCAACTCAAATCCACTTAAGCGCATTCTCCAGCACAAATCTATTTCATCCATATGATGAACAATGGTTTCATCAAATACTCCACAAGAAACTAATGCCGATTTTCTCACAAACATGGCTGCTCCAGATGTCCAAAACACTTCCGATACATCATTGTATTGGCCATTGTCTTTTTCTATATGGTCGAAGATTCTACCTCTTAAAAATGGATATCCAAATACATCCATCATTCCACCAGAAGCACCAGCATATTCAAAATCACCATGCTCGAAATAGGATAGAATTTTAGGTTGTAATGCTGCAATGTTTTTGTTAGCTTCTGCTAATTCAACTAAGTGTTTGAGCCAATCTGGATGCACAACCACATCATTATTTAAACATACTAAATACGGACTTGTACAAGCTTCAAATGCTAAATTATAAGCAGCACAGTAGCCATTGTTATTGGGGTTTTGTATGATTTCTACTTGTGGGAATTTTGTTCTTACATAAGAAACATCATCATCTGTAGATGCATTGTCGAGTAAATAAACTCTTTGATTTTTATAATTTCCGTTTAATACCGAAGTAAAACATTCATCAAGGAATTTCTTACCATTGTGATTAAGTATAACGATATCTACAAAAGGACTATTCAATGCTGATTTTTATAGATTCGAAGGTAGATTGGGATGCGTTTTTTCAACTTGACCTATGTCAATTTTCGAACAGATTTGAATTCTTTTTTAATTGATAAAAAATGTTATAGACTACAAGTTTGTATATTGCATTCATGAATCGCCTGTTTCATATCTTTAAAGTTAATCTAGCTGAAGCTATTGAATTAGCAGCTGTTCCGGATATTCCACATTCACATGATTATGAAGAATTAATCATTGCGGTATCAGGTGCTCTTAATCATTTTATAGATTTTAAAACACATGAAATTGATGCTCCTGCATTGGTTTTTGTGAGTAAAGGAAAAATTCATCGTCTGATTCCTGTTATAAAAAACAATGAATGTAGTGCCTGGGTAATCAGGTTTAAAAGTGAGTTCATTCCTGAAACAACATTTCAATTATATTCTTATTACCACGATCATGCCCATCTATTAATGGAGAATGGAATTTGTTTTAAAAGAATGACAGATATATGCGAAATGATGAAACAGGAAATGGATTTAAATTCTCCTCCTGACTATTCGGTTATTAAACACCTTTTAGGAGCATTGTTTGCCATGATGGAGTCGGAGAGAAGGAAAAATGAAGACCAAGCAAATCCAGTAAATAAAACGCAACATATAACCTTTAAAAACTTTTTGAGCATTTTAGAGGAAAATTTCAGAAGGAGTGAGGGTGTTGAGTTTTATGCGGAGAAATTATTCATGTCTTCTCGTAATCTCAACTTAATTTGTCAGCAAATCCTAAACCAGAGTGTTTCCGAAATTATTGAAACACGTAAGTTAATTGAAGCTAAAAATCTATTAATCAATTCAAGCTTAAGTATCAGTGAAATTGGTTTTGAATTGGGGTACAATGATAAATCTTATTTTACCAGTGTGTTTAAAAGAAAATCTGGTCAAACTCCTACAGAATTCAGAGAAGAAATGTTAAAGAAATTAAATGTGTAGTAATTAGACACTTTGTCTAAATAACAATTCTTTCTAATTTAGTTTCAGAATATTCATACAGATTTTCTGATTTTTCATACCTTGAATCAAAAACTTAGCAGCACCTTTGTTTTCCCCATTTTTGAGAACCATTACCATCAAAATGAACAGAAAAGATTTTTTACAATCATTGGCAATTTTGCCATTATCAAGTTTAGCTATG
Source organism: Bacteroidota bacterium (assembly GCA_027487625.1). Taxonomy (GTDB): domain Bacteria; phylum Bacteroidota; class Bacteroidia; order UKL13-3; family UKL13-3; genus CAISCU01. Next base: position 5,230 of record JAIYDG010000173.1, on the reverse strand, counting down.
CAATTGAGTGAATTAGAACAAATGTCAGCTTCCTTTAAAAATACACCTAAAATGCCTGTTTTATTTTTAGGTCATGGAAGTCCAATGAATGCCATCGAAGAAAATGAATTTGTAAAAGGCTTTAGAAATAGTGTAAAAGGCATTCCTAAACCTGCCGCTATTTTATGCATTTCGGCACATTGGGAAACCAAAGGTACTTTTGTAACTGCCATGCAAAAACCATCCACCATTCACGATTTTGGTGGATTTCCTAAAGCCTTATTCGATGTTCAATATCCTGCTCCTGGTAGTCCTGAATTGGCTCAATTAACTAAAAGTATTGTAAAGAAAACAGCAGTTGGTTTAGATGAAAAATGGGGCTTAGATCATGGTGCTTGGTCTGTTATCAAACACATGTATCCTTTAGCTGATGTGCCTATTATTCAAATGAGTTTAGATTATTACCAAACTCCACAATACCATTATGAATTGGCTAAAGAACTTGCAGTTCTAAGAACCAAAGGTGTCTTGATTATTGGTAGCGGAAACATGGTACATAATTTAGGAATGATTGCTTGGGATAAAATGAATGCTGATAATTTTGCATTTGATTGGGCTGCTGAAGCCAATGATAAAATGAAGAAATTCATTTTGGCAAACGACCATAAAAGTTTGATTAATTTTAGATCACAAGGTAAAGCATTTGATTTGGCGATACCTAGTCCTGAGCATTATTTGCCCTTGATATATACGCTTGCTTTAAAAGAAGAAAATGAGAAAATTAGTTTCTTTAATGACAAAGCAGTAGCAGGTTCATTAACCATGACATCTGTTAAAATTGATAAAGTATAGTATGAATTTGATTGTACCTTATTTCTTGATTCTATTCAATTTGATTTTTGTGCCAGATAATAATTCTAAATTGTTCTTTTTACATAAAGCTTCTAATCAAAAAGAAAATGCACCACTGTTAGTACTCCTACATGGTGTTGGTAGTAACGAACAAGATTTGTTTTCTTTTGCTGATAAAATTCCTTCAAAATACCATGTTGTCTCACTTCGAGCGCCATTTGTTTTGGCTGAATCATCATTTGGCTGGTATCAGGTTGATTTCAAAAATGGTAAACCGCATATAAATGCTGAGCAAGCCAATGATTCCAGGTTAAAACTCATTCACTTTCTTGAAACATTAAAGTCGGAAATCAATTACAACCCTAAGCAGGTTTACCTTTGTGGTTTTAGTCAGGGAGCAATTATGTCTTATTCAGTTGCCTTAAGTCGTCCTGATTTAGTGACTGGACTCGCAGCAATGAGTGGCAGAATGTTGGATGAACATAAACCATATTTTGCTTCAAAAGAAAAACTTAAAACTCTGAAAGTACTCATTACTCATGGAAATGCAGATCCTGTTTTAAACGTTGAATATGCAAAACAAGCAAATGTTTACCTACAGGAAATAGGTTTAAAACCTGAATTGAAATTATACAATGAAGTACATACAATCAATTCAGGTATGTTAGCAGATTTATTAATTTGGTTGGATTGAAATTACAAATCTTTTCCCCAATTTTCAAGCTCTTTTTCAGACCATAAATGTGGGAAAAATATACGTCTTTGGTATTGTGGATGTAAGTATTTTATCCAATGTGAACCACCTGTTGCGGCAGTAGTTTCGCCTTTTTTGTTGAGGTAAGTATGTGCTGTTTCCAAATGAACTATGGGCCAGGCTACATTTAATTGATGGTCGAGTTTTTTCATGGCTACAATAAGTTCATCAGATAATGCATTTCTGTCTTTTAAATCCTTCAATTTTTGGTTGAGATTCTTCTTCTTCATCTTATTAGCAAGAAGCACAAATTCATCCATATATCGATTTTCAAAATCGGATAGTGTAACTGATTTTTTTCCTGTCTGATGATCGATTCCTGCATCTTGCCAATAGATATAATTGAATTTGTTTTCCAGAGTGCAATCTGCAGGCATTCTTGATTTACCTCTTTCATTTATTAAATTATCGATATCAGTAAACATCAATTCTATAAACCTGAATTGCGCACTTTGAAAGCCACTTGCTGGCGCTAAACTTAACCTGAATTGATTGTATTGTTCATAGTCCATTCCTTGGTTCATAATGCTGAAAGAGTTGATGAGCAAGCCAGTATAACGTTCCATTCTGCCGGCCTTTTCAATCATGGTTTCCTGTGACATTTCATCATCAGAAGTCATTTGATTTAATTCATGACGAATAAGACTTAATACCAATTCAGTTATTTGATGATAGACAATAAAAATATATTCATCCGAAAAATTTGTTTTCGGTTTTTGTAAACTAAGTAAAGTATCAGTTTCAATATAATCCCAATAATTAATAGGTTTGCTATGCAAAAGTCCTTTTAAAAATACCTCGGCATCCTGACCTTTTTCACTGTACTTGTTTTGGATTTGTTCAATTAATTTGTCTATCATTTTTTGAATGTATTTTATGTTCAATAACTTTTGCAATTCCCAATGCTCTTTCTTTTGCTAGCAATGCTATCTCACCTTCAAAGTTTTCATCAATGGTTTGGTTGAACAATTCTAACCAAACCTCAAAATGAAAATGAGTTAAAGGCATATCCATATGTTTTTGTGCCGGTCTTCCTTCATAAACCATTTCACCTAATAAAATATGTCTCCAAAACAATACCATGGTATCAATATGAGAATCCCATTTGTTCCCAATTGCACTATGAAAAATGCCACCCAAGTGCATGTTGATTTTTATTTTATCATAAAATAAAACTACCATTTTACGAATAGCAATTTCGTTATTTAATAATTCCATTTAGTTTTTTTAAGGTGGTTTTACCTTTTAGTAAATTAAGGCTTAAGTCAAGAATTGTGGTTGATTCAAGCATCTCTTTTAATTCTTTTCTGATACTTTTAAATTGTGCATGTAAGGGACAAGGATTTCTTTCAGAACATTGACTCAAGCCCAAAGCACAGCCATTAAAAATTTTATCACCATCAATTGCCTGAACAATATCTATTAGTCTGATTTCTTTGTGTTCTAAGCCCATATAAAATCCACCATTTTGTCCTTTTAATGAACCCATGAGTTTAAGTCTGCAAAGTTGCTGAAGTATTTTAGAAGTATAATAAACAGGAGCGCCAATAGCTTCCGCAATCTCCTGAATCTTTACTACTTTATTTTCTTCATTTTTTGTGCAGATGAAAATAACAGCCCTAATAGCGTATTCACACGATTTAGAAAACATGATTTAATTGAAATGATGCATTAAATTTTATAGGGTCAAATGTAATAGGATACTATTATCCGAAATATGATGGAGGTCATGTTTTGATGTAAGTATTGAGGAAGTTTTTTGGAATGTTTAATTGATGTATATTTAAACATAGGTAGATGTTTAAATACTTTGTTAGTATAATAATTAGTTAAATTGTGAACAGATATTGTTCAACACTGTATTAAATTAAATTCATTTTGCTAATTTCATGTCCCTATTGTCCCTACTGTCTTTAAACTTTTAAAGTAAAACAAACCCAACTAAAAACTACCTATTATGTCCCATTAAAAAAAACATTGAAATTTGCACGAGTTGGTTATTCATGTTTTAAGTATCTCAATTAAAATTGAGAATAATATCTGCTAATTAAATGAGGTATGTTAATGTTTGATTTTTTAAAATAATAAGGAAGTTTAATATCCTAACCCATCTCCACTCCCCAACAAAAAAAAGATGAACCAGCTTATCCTCCGGAATTTTACCTCCAAGAAAATAATCCAATTCATCTTTGTAAATCAGAGTTTCTTCCTAATGAAATTTAAGCCAAAAGCCAACAGCAAATGGCCAAAAGCCGCATTTTAGAGTTTCTCAAATCTCGCCTGAAAAAACCTCAAATATTGTGGTTCATAAACCATTTTTAATCCTTTTATTTTGCTTCTTCTTTCATATACCGCAGCTGTTGATTCAGCAATGACATCCATATGAGCTTGAGTATATACTCTTCTTGGAATAGTGAATCTTACCAATTCTAATTTAGGATAATAGTTATCTCCATTGGCTTTTCTTCCTGCTGATACAATTCCTCTTTCCATGGTTCTAACACCTGAATCAACATAGATTTCGGCTGCCAATGTTTGTGCAGGAAATTCATCTTGTGATAAATGTGGTAGGAATGCTTTTGCATCAACAAATATTCCGTGACCACCAATTGGTTTTACAATTGGAATACCATATTCAGACATCTTTTCACCTAAATATTCTACTTGACCTACACGTGCTTTTTGGTGAAAATCATCTAAACTTTCTTCAATACCAATAGCCATTGCTTCCATATCACGGCCGGCTAATCCACCATAAGTATGTAGACCTTCATAAACAACAACTAGGTTTCTTGCTTCTTCAAAAACATCCCATTCATTGGTAGCTAAAAAACCACCGATATTTACCAATGCATCTTTTTTAGCACTCATGGTGGCACCATCAGTTAATGAGCAAATTTCTTTTACTATTTCTTTGATGGTTTTCTTTTGATAACCTTTTTCTCTTTGTTGAATGAAATAAGCATTTTCAGCTACACGTGTCATGTCGTGAATAATACGAATACCATTTTTCTTCGTATATGCTCTAAGTTCTTTTAAATTCCCCATGCTGATAGGTTGTCCACCTGCCATATTCACATTGGTAGCAATGCTGATATAAGGAATTTTTTTGGCACCATATTTCTTCACCAAAGCTTCCAATTTGTTTAAGTCGACATTTCCTTTAAATGGAAATTCATTATTGGGATCATGTGCTTCATCAATAATGATATCTTTAAAAGTACCACCAGCTAATTCTTGGTGTAAACGAGTTGTAGTAAAGTACATATTACCAGGAATGATATCTCCCTTTTTTATCAGAACTTTTGATAGAATGTTTTCAGCTCCGCGACCTTGGTGAGTAGGGATGATGTATTTATATCCATAGAAAGTTTGAATGGCTTTTTCTAGGTGATAAAAATTGGCACTGCCAGCATAAGCTTCATCACCTAACATCAATCCAGCCCACTGACGATCACTCATGGCACTAGTACCGCTATCAGTTAATAAATCAATGTATACATCTTTCGATTCAAGCAAAAAGGTATTGAAACCAGCTTTTTTAATGGCATTCTGACGTTGAGTTTTGGTAGTCATCTTTAGAAGTTCCACCATTTTCATTTTATAGGGTTCTGCCCATGAACGTTTCGTGATTTTCATAGATTT
>JAIYDG010000673.1 GCA_027487625.1 Bacteroidota bacterium | reverse complement strand
TTTCAACAATTTAATACAATATCGCAATAATATTAAACGACTTTCTTCTTCCATTGCCAAAACTTAACTAAAATACAATAACATTTATTTTCTAGAATAAAATACTATTAAAATAATACATACATAAATAAATAATGCACATACAATTAAGACTGGAATCATTAAACAACTATATAATACAACTTCTCTTACACATTGAACTGAAGCTTTTTCTTTTTTTGTTTTTTTTTCTATTTGCTTTTTGTCATTAAAAATTTCAACGTCAATGTTTCTAAGATAATTTTCTGATTCTTCTTCAATGTCATAATTTGGTTTTAGTTTTTTATTTTCTTCATCAAAAATATTACTTTTGTTAATTTCCAACATTGTAATAACTTCTTGTCTTGTTAACTTTTAAAAACAAACTACTCTTGTTTATATTCTTTTAATTGTTTTCCTACTTCAATAGTAGCCACTAAACGATGAGCTAAAGGTAAAAATCGAGGCCACTTTTTAATTTCTTCTGGTGAAGCTGTAGAAAGAAATTCATTTACAGCGTCAAGTATGTCCAATACACAAACACAAATGTTATCGTAAACAAGACTTTTTAAATTTTCTTGGTCCATCTTGTTTTAATGGTAAATTTAGACTAAAGTTAAATTAAAAAAAGTTATTCTTTTTATACTTTTTTGTTTTGGTTTAAATATTAAACATTTTCTAAAATACGTTTTAGTCATCTTCAAGATGGAGAAGGAAAAAGAACTAGATATTTTAAATGAGTGGTTAACAGAACAATTTAAAAATGGCAATCCTCCAAGAATGAGCGACATTATTGATTATTGTTATAGAGTTTTAAAATTTAAAAAACTAAAACAGATTGATATAAAAAAGATTGTTCGTTTGCACCCTGGATATTTAATGAATTCTCGCCAACAACGACCATTACATTTTTCTGGAAAATATAGACCAATAATTACCAATCATTTAGGATCTTTTCATGCAGATATTGCATTTTTTTCTTTAACCAGAGACTATTCTACACCTAAAATGTATCAATCTGGTATTTTAGTAGCAAAAGATGTTTTATCTAGAATGACATATGTGGCTATACTACGTTTTACTAGAACTGCGGATTCAATTATTAATGCTTTTAGTGAAATATTTAAAAAATTTGAACAGCACAATCCCGGTTTAACAGTTAAAAGCGTTGCTTTTGATCAAGAAAAAAGTGTTTTGTCAAATAAAGTTCAAAGTTTTTTTAAAAACAATAATGTTGCTTTTCATGTATTTCAAAATACAGCATCAAAATCTAAATTTGCAGAAGGATCTATTCGACTTATTCGTGAAACTATTCAAAGACTTAAATACAATTCTGAACAACGATGGTGGAACTTGATTCAGCCAGCAGTTGACATTTTAAATTCTCAACCCATTCGGATTAAAGGAAAATACATCAAATCTTCAACAGGTGATTATTTTACTCCTGCTAACGTAACTCAAGATACACTAAATGAATTTCTTTCTAAACTACATAAAAATGTGCCAATGTACTATTTTTCTCAGTTTGCTATTAACCCTCGCTTTGCAAAGTACAACTTTAAAATTGGAGATTTTGTACGTCAAAAATTAATTGCTTCTTCGTCTAAAGTTATTGGAGAAAAAAGAAGTGAAAAAACTTTGGGTGAAGACGTATTTATTATAACTGCGTTAGACGCTTACATTAGCACTAAATACACAATTGAACCTTTATACAAATGTCAAAGTATCTATACCAACAAAATTGAAACTTTTGATGAATGGGAAATTGTTGAAACTACAAATCCAAAATGAAACACCAAGATACAATTCATGATGTATTTGTGCCATTTAGAGCTGATTTGCCAGCTGGACATTCTAAATTTACAGTTGAAGTACCTTCCTCATTTGTAGGAAGAGAATTTTTTTTTTCTTCTATTGCTTTAGTTCCAGATTTTTATGCCCAACAAGCAATGGGATTTGATTTGGATGTTTCAGAGGAACTTAACCAACTTATTTTGTATGACGTGTATCTTTCTGTTAAATTTAAAACAGATCCTAAATTGTATCCTGGAACTTTTATTGTTCCAATTGCTGTTTCAACAACAGCTAAATGTGCTACAGAAATTAACAATTTTTTTCAAACTAATAAACCTTCAGGATTAGTACATCTTGGAGCATTTTTTGATTGGACAGATATTCGGTTTGATATAAAACGCCATTTGTCTTGGGAAAATTACATTAAATTAATGGCACCTGCTTTTTACGGAGAACCTTACAACCCCGAAAAACATTTTAATGCTTTGCCCATTTCTGCTCGAACAGTTAAAGGAGCCAACAATTTTTTGTATCCTACAATTACGTCTACAGCTACTATTGAAAATTTAAGATTTAGATTAAATATTGCCCCAAATACAAATTTTGTCATGTCTACTAATGGGCAAATACAATCAATGGGATTTTCTGATGAACAAATTGGAGAAAGAGAAGGAAGAGGTCGAGGTCAATTCTTTTTTAAAAATAAAAACAAAATGACATTTTTAACTATTGAAGCAGATAACCAACCCCAAGTAATTTTATCTAAAGAATTGCCATTATCTGTTTCGCTTAATGTTAATCAAACAAATTTTATATCCGACATTGTTACTGTGTCTATAACTAAAGGAGATAGTTATAAAAATATTAATTATTTAACTTCAATTAAAAAAGTAATGTTGGAATTTACTGAAAAGTGTAATCTTCAAGTAGCATTTTCATACAACGAAAACGAAAAAATATTTTCATTTGGGTTTCCTACAAATTTAAGCATGGATAATTTTACAATTACTTTACCTACAGAATTATCTGAAAGACTTGGATTTGGCCTTATTACTGATATTACTATAAATAATAACACGGGAAAAAAAGTAGACGATACTATTAACATGAAAGAATTAGTCGACAAAGCTAGAGCATTAGTTATGGATACATCTTTGGTAGTAATTAGCGACGACAATACTTCGGCAAATACAACAGCAGGAATTTATGAAAAATACATGTGTTCTTTATACCCTACGGTACAAGGAACTATGGAAATTCCTCAATCAGAAAATTGTTACGAACCTGCAAGAATCACTTTGCCCAGCATTTATGTAGGGTCTACAGCACTTGTACCACTTACTTTTCGACTTTCAAGATATTTGGACAGAAACGTTTTGGTTAATCTTATTTGGAAAACCGGAGGATACGTTTTTGGCGTTTTACGAGGAAAAAAATTTTAATTTAACTTTTGTGTATCTTTATTTTATAAATTTTGTAAATAAATAATTTTGCACTTATTTTATTTGTATTTTTTTAGTCTAAAAATACTTTACTTTTAATTTTTCTATAAATAGCTTTAAAATTTAAAAAATAAGTCAGTCATGATTGAACCATGCTTGAAGTAGCATGTCCCATGAGGATCGAAAACTTTTATTAAATTTTTCAAGAAATCAAGAAAGAGCGACACTTGTTGACAACGATTTTGATTTATCAATGAGTTCAAAGAAAAGTAAAAAAGGAAGGAAAAAAAGTCGAAAAGGTTCAAGAAGGTATAGAGGACTTAAATTTGCCAAAGGTGTTCGAGTGTCTAAGGGAAAAGTATCTTTGCGCATTGCAGGATATTCGGGATTGCAAAAACTAGGGGCTTCTGAACTTATTCGCTTTGTTCCTTTAAATAAACTAAAATCAGCTGCTAAAAAAATTTTGAAACGTTCTGGTAAAAAAACTACTAGAAAGAGGCGAAAAGGAAGAAAGAAAAAAAGTTAATAAAAAATGGCAGCAAATGGCAAACAGGGAATTAAAAGAAAATTTTCAATGTTGGACGAACAATTTGAATCGGCATATGTAGAAAATTGGAGAAAAACCAGCCAATATAAAGTATTGGGTAGTGAATTTGAAATTATTAAATCTAGAAATCCACTGGAAGAAATTCCTCAAGCTGTAGAATTTGAAATTACTAGCGACGATTTTTGGAGTTTGGGTTTAGGTACAAAATTTAACATTATTGGGCAATTTCAATACAGAACTGCTGCACATGGAAATGACCCAGCAGGACCTTGGACCCCTGTACCAGCTACCGAAGCAGACAAAGTAATTGTAGCTCCTAATTGGTTTGATTTTTTACTTAAAGAAATTGACATTTTTCACAACAATGCTAAAATTAATGTATCAAACGAAGGAAGATTTGTTTTTCCTTTTCTTAATTGTTGGAAATACAATTACATGCATCCGGATCAAAAAAAGAAATTGTGTCCCATGAAAGAACATCCAGGAAATGCAGTTCCATCTAAAGTTGGAAATGCAGGATGGTCATTTACAGCTGAATCAGAATGGCTAAAGTATTCACCCTACATTTTTTGTGCAAAATCAATTAACTTTACTTACGTTCCAATGGATTTACCACCATTATTTCAAAACACTTCGTATTTTGAAGGTGAAGAAACGCAAAAAGTTTTGCCTATGCCAATCTTGGGACCACTTTTAATTAGATTTAACTTTATTGATCACCAAGAAAATATTTTTAAAAAAAAGACTGGAAACACCAACGAATACAAATTTGTTTTTACAAAATTTGAATTGGAAGCAGAAAAATTGAGGTTAAGCAAACCCTACTTTAATTCTTTAATTAACAAAAAAGGACTTTTTAATTATCAAGGTTTAACTAAAGTTATGAAAGCAGAAAGCATTCCTAATAGCAGCACAGCCTTTATTTCTACTATTCAAAAAACTCCGTTTCCAGAAGGAATGTTTATTTTTGCCATTCCAAAAAGTACTTTGTCCGGATTAAACAAATATGCTTCTAATACTACCCAAAATGTTTTTGACCTTCATAACATTAGTAAAATTACTTTTACGTATGGCGACGAAGTGTTTTTTGTTAAAGAACCTCACATTGGACAAATTAACAACCAAATTATTGAATCTAAAATATTTAGTGATTACATGTATTCACCGCCGTTTGGAATGAAAATGGATCCTACTAAAATTACTTTAAACGAAATTAAAAATGGGGCAGTTAATACTCCGTATCCTTGTGCATTTATTAACCTATGCAATTTTGGGGACAAATCAAGAATTGTTCCAATTTTATCTGACGGATCTATTATGGGAAAAGATTTGGATTTGCAAATTAAATTTGAATTTCAAGAAGGAGGATCTACTAATGACGTTGCCTACATTATCTACCTTTATTTTACCGACGTAAATTTGGTGTTGGACACAAGAACTAAAGGAAAACCATTTTTTGTATCTCCTTATATTAAAATTCATTAATTTTTGTAATATTTAAAATAAAAAAATAAATTATTATTAAAAACGTTTTATTGACAATTTTTTACAATCTTAATACATTGAATAACAATATGGAATATTTTTAAATTCCTTCTTTAGTTTTTTAGAACATTTATTACAATTTTCAAAATAAACATATCCAGGTTCAATTTCAAAAAGTTTTTTTCTACAATTTTTCTTTTTTTGACAATCTTCAACATATTTTCCCATGCTATTACAATTTAAACAGCATGATCGAAAAAACAAACACATTTTCTTGTTTGATGATGATTTTAGAACCACTTTCAAATAACAA
>JAIYDG010000686.1 GCA_027487625.1 Bacteroidota bacterium | reverse complement strand
CTTGAGTCTGCAGGGTTTTCTAAGGCAGAATCAGATTCAATTAAAAATACATTACTGTCTGACTACAAAACTTTTTACATTCAAAACAAACTACAAACATGGAACACAAACCTTGGTGCGCAACCCCCATATGGTGCATTTGATGGCACTTATTACAAAACACAAAATCCCAATGCATCACAACAATGGGCTTCTGCTGTTACTAATGATGACATAGATATCACTTTGCGTTATGGAAATGAAAACGGTTTTTATCTTCAGCACTATACGAATATTGGCAAGCCTACTGGTGCCCGTGGTAACAAAGCAGAAGAGCTTGCCGCGGCTAAACAATATGTAGAACAAAAGCCAACTGACACTGATCTGCAGCAAGCGCGTAATACTCAACTTGGTGTAGACACGGACACTCAAACAGACCGTTTATTAAAAGTCCCAGAGATTGCTACAGCCTGGGAACAAGCCAAATCGGGTGATGCTTATTGGAAAAGTTTAGGCAAGAAATATTTTCTTGACGTAACTAAACCAGATGAATTTGGCGTTCTCTTTCGGATGTCTGATCGTCCCGAAGACAAAGCCATTTCTTTCCAGTACAACATTAATTCTGACTACGGTATTACTGAATTAGAAGATGCGTTAAACCAAGCAGTTGGTGAAAAAGCAATTGTTGACGTTAAACGATTTGGAGCTTTAACCCAGAATGTGTTAAAGGAAACAATTGAACAAATGAAAAAAGCCAAGGCCAAGGAACAGCAATTAGCAGTGTTTTCTGGCTTTGATTCATTTGGAGAAATCAATAATATTAATCAAGACTTGACAAATTCTATTCTCGGAGATTCTGGTGTTGGTGGAGTTCTTTCATTTATGGGAGGGAAAAAAGCAGAAGAATCTCTTGAGAAATCCCTCCGTGGAATTACTGGTATTAACAATGAAGTTACTTATAACTGGCAGCAATGGTTTGATAATACACTCAAGACTAAATATCAAGAAGACCTAGAGCTTGGCCTAACAAAAGAACAAGCAGAAGAACGAGTAAAAGTTCAAGGCCAATTTGCAAGAGACTTCATTGATCAATATTTGACGCCACGATTTAATGAATCAAAATCAATGAATGAATTTGTTGAGTATCTTGATGTTCGCCAATCAGAGCAAAACCCTTTTCAAACTCAAGATATTCTTAACGCTGTAAAACTTGTTGCAGATCTTCGGGCTCAACAATACATTGACCAGGTTGCAAAAACACCTGAGCGTTATTTTGATTCTGAATTTTACTTTTCTCCAACGGGAAACAAGGCGCGGGAGCAGCAATATTTAGATCAAGCCTCAACAGTAGCTACTGATTGGGAAGCGGCAAAAAAGGGTGATTCTTACTGGAAATCACAAGCCTATCGATTTGGTATTGATGTTAACGATAAAGATGCATTTGCTCGCATGCACTTTCAAGTGAAAGGGCAAGGGCGTGGTTACGACGCAGCAGATGACATTCTTAATACAACAAAAGTCAGAGATCAAATCTATAACACCATTCTTCCGGCACTCAAAGAAGAAGCATTGGCACAAGGAACAATCTTTGGTCAATTCATCAAGCCAGAAGAGTTTGCGGATGAGATGTTAAAAGGTTTAAATCCAGATGATAAAAAAACCTGGGACGAAGTACTAAGCAGGTATGGACTTACTGAATTTAGTGGTGACATTAATGAATTAAAAAGTTACATTACAGAAGCACTTAGAACAGGTTCCGCGCAAGAGATTAGAGAGCAAATTAAATACCTGAACGAAAAAAAAGAAAAACCAACGCAAGAAATTCTTGGCGTTAGTTACATTCACAGAGAAGGTGATTACAAGCCAGTTGAAAAAACTGGAGAAGAAACCGAGCTTTATAAAGTATTCCAATCTGCTGGGTTCCAGGGGACAGAGGATGAGTTCTATGAAAACTTTTTTCCTGATTTAGATCGCTCAGAACAGGCTGCCCTTACCAAGGCAGGCACTAATCAAGCACTCAAAACTACTGGTCTTGATTTTTCAGACCCCTTTGCGTCCCTTGGAACGATTGAAAGTTTCTTTGGGGAAGATAATCAAAAAGAAGAAACACCTACAAAATCTAGTTATTTTACAATTGATGAAGATGAAAACCTGCCGACCAAATCAAAAGCTGGTCAAGGTTTCTTAGATGAGTTTACATCTTTATTTAAAGGGTTTGGTTGATGGCAGATAAACATAAGAAAGCTGCTACGGCGGCCAAGCTGCACAAGGACTCAATGCCTTGTAATAAACCCAAAAAGACCCCTGGGCACCCCACAAAATCTCATGTGGTTAAAGCTTGTGAAGGTGGGGAAGAAAAGATTATCCGCTTTGGTCAGCAAGGAGTTAGCGGTAGTCCCAAGAAAGAAGGTGAGTCAGAATCTTATCGCAAACGTAGGGAAAGCTTTAAGGCTAGACACTCTAAAAATATTGCAAAAGGAAAAATGTCTGCTGCTTACTGGGCCGATCGCGTCAAGTGGATGATCTTAAGTGGTATAATACTTTCAGATGGTTTAATGCAATGTCTGCCACATCCTGGAACTATGTCGATGTGAACTGCAATCAATGCGCCATTTCCTCTAGGATACGAATAGATCAATTTAATCGGAAAGGAAAAACATGGATTTGCCGTTCCTGTTCGTTTACAGGAAGAAAATTAAACATAAAAAATAAATCAGCTAAACATGACCCTGAAAAATTAGGATCATGGAAAAGTTATTGGAGAGCAAAAAAACGTGTGCAGGAAAATCATCACAATGCATATTCTGATGTTGAATTTCGGTTTAAAAATTTTGAAGAATTTTGGGAAGAATTAGGAAAGCGACCAGATGGAAAAAGTCTAGATCGAATAAATCCCTGGGGGAATTATGAAAAAGGCAACGTTAGATGGGCGACGCATGTTGAACAATGTAACAACAGGCGTCGCCATCATCCCAATCCTAAAAATGGTGATTTAAATGGGTAAAGTAAAAGGCAACACAATTCAGAAAAAAGAATCACAACCTAAGCTGACAAGGCAAGGTCAAGGACAGAATTCCAAACCTTCTCATGGACGTAAAAAGTCCAGAGGTCAGGGCAAAGGTTAACACTTTAATTTAATTAACACTATTATGGAAAGTAATTGCTGTACTTTTTATGGCCGATTT
>JAIYDG010000655.1 GCA_027487625.1 Bacteroidota bacterium | reverse complement strand
GTCAATTTTAAGCAAACAAATCCAATTTTCACACCATTTTTATACTTTTGACCCAAAATTTAGCTAAAATGTGCCACATTTTCCATCATTTCAGTCAATTTTAAGCAAACAAATCCAATTTTCACACCATTTTTATACTTTTTACCCAAAATTTAGCTAAAATGTGCCACATTTTCCATCATTTCAGTCAATTTTAAGCAAGTAATTTCATTTTTCATACCATTTTTATTCATTTTAAGCAAAATTAGACCAATAATTCCATCTTTCACACACGTTTTACACCTTTTTGGAATCATTATCTGACTTTTACTGAATTTGAAAGAAAAATTGTAATTTCTCGCACCATTTTAGACTTTTACGCAAAATTGCGCTAACAATTCCATTTTTTATACCCGTTTTACACTATTTCTAACTAATTTTCTGACTTTTTATTCAATTAGAAGCAAACAATTCCATATTTCACACCCGTTTTACACGTTTTACCACACATTTTTGAACTTTTTACTCAATTTGACTGAAATAGTGTGCAATTTTGTCACTTTTTTGTACATTTTTCAAAAATTACCTCTTTTCCGTAGATCTTAACGTAGAGTGCGCAATTTTCTCTGAGATCATACCACCGATAAAAGTCTTTTCTTTTCACAAGATTGCAATAAGCCTGGACAATCTCGTTGTGAGTGAAGATGTCGCCGGGGTCGTAATCAAAGGGCTCGGCAGTATCGTCGAAAACGGTTCCGGCAAACCCGGAGAGGAAAGCGACGACAAAGCAAAACGCGGCCTTCATGTTGCAGGTAATCAAACTGTTTTATCTAAAAATTGAAATGACCAAAATATTTTATTTCCTTCTTCGACAACTGTTTTTTTCAAATAATTAATTTATATATTTTTCAGGTCTCACCTCACACAACCCGAGGGGTCCAGAAGTGCGTCGACGCCGGCCCTGACGAGTAAAGTAACCCAAACGAAATTAGGAAAAGACGAAAGTGAGAAATAAAATTTTTAAAAAGTTCCGCAGAATAGTTTATTGATATCTTTGATAAAAAAAACAAATGCTTAGACATCTTTGTTTTTGACACAGATTTAAAATTTGGCGCAAATCACGCAACCTCGAATACGTCACGAAACCTCGCATAAATTTGAACCGTTTCAAACAATAGTTTCAATTTAGCTTCTCTATTATTTTAATGACTTTGACGATTCTTTCCCGATACTGAACATTATCCAACGTATTTTCGATGCACTTTATTTTCAGCAGGCCTTCTCCTTCTATTCCGTTGAGAACGTAGCCTTCCACCTCTTTACCGACAATGTCGGCAACCAATTTCTCGTCGTCGAGGATGTCGCACAATCTTCCACTCACGATGACGGGGGGGTGAGCAATGTCAAACTCTGTCAGCAGCTGAGACAAGTGAATGCTCATTGGAACGAGAAAACAATTTTGTTTTCCTTCTTTATTTAAAGTGCCATTCTTGAAAATGCGTGGAAGTGAAACGTTTTCTGGCAGGACCAGTCCAATGCCGAAGCAGTAAAAGTCTCCAGGGTTCCTGTTTTTCTTTCTGTAGTTGTAGAGATCTTGTGCGCTGCTCCCGGTTCCTCTGAGAATCAACTCTCCGTAAAGCAAGAGCTCAAACTCCACATTGTCCAAGTGAACAAGTTTGAGCTTGGCTTTGAGATTGTCCATCTGATAAAAGAGTCTCTCAATGTCAGTCTTTTTTATCTCGACTCCTTGAAATTTGCAAGTCTCCATACCTCTCATACCGATAATGTTGTTTCGAGAAGCTATCCAACCTTGTGTGGACAGGCAGATGTTGGAGCCGTCAATTTTTTCAGTAACGTACCATATTTTGTCGTTTTTGAGATGCCTCAGTGCTTGGTCCAGAGCACCCTGAGTGTGAAACCCATTGATCTTGGGCCAAAGATAAGGGTTCTTTGCTCCAACTGCTCTTGCCATCTCGACTGCGACAAGAGTACTGACTATAGTGAAACACGCTCTCGAATTTATATTAGCTCAAAATCAACTGTCGCAGTAGAAAATTCCAGAACTCAAACCTTTTTAACGTTTTTCAGAATGTGGCACAACGTTATTTTTAAAGCTTCCTTCGAGAGGGTGCAAAAAGATGGCGAGGGCCCCTTCCCCACCTATCACATGGACCGAGGAATGACTTTCATGCCTCCGGCAGAAGGGGTGCAGCACATTAACGAAAATGTCACGCTTTTGATGGAGAGAGAACTGACTTGCGCGGAAACTTTAAATCTTTTGCACGAAATTTCAAAATTTGTTCAAGAAGATCCAGGGCCTTGGAAGAACAAGCCAAAGTCGTTACTTTACACAGCCAGTTTTGCCTTTGCCCAAAACGTGCAGGCCGGAGAGACCAAAGAGCTGCCCCAAGTGTTGGTGGAGGAGACGGCCTGTCACCTGCCGGCCCACGAGCTGGCCGAGTTTATTAAAATCAACAAGTACATTCACGGATTGAAAGACTTTTTTAGTGACGACGGACTGCAAAAGCTGTTGTTTCACTTTTTCAAAACCTACGAACGGCCCGATCTAAGTCGCGACACAAAGAGAGAACTGAAGAGAGTTAAAAAATGTTTAAAGTGGGGCATATTTGACACAACTCGACAGGCCAAGAGGAAAAACGTTAAATTGAATTGGGTGCTTACTTCGCTCGGACTGTTTAAGCAACTCGATCAATATGACGCTCGTTACGATTACGAATACAGATTCCACGCTCTGAAATTTCGGGTCGAAAAGCAGCACATTCGATTGCCGATACCGGAAGTTAACTTTGCAATGTCTCGCTATCTTCAGAGAATCGATCCGGACTTGCGCGACGTGGCCGAACTCGACGACATTCACGTAAGATACGACGAGCGATATGTGCCCCCGACAGATCTGGCACCCCAATTTTTTTCTTACCTGTGTGGCATGGAAGAATCCATGTGGAGGGGCTCCTACCCAGAAGTCCTTGCCTACGGAGCGCACATTCTTTCTGAAGAGAAATGGAGCAATTCTACGGAATTGGAACAATATTTTATGCACGTTTGGGGGAACATGGCAGTTGCCCTGGCAAAATTACATGTACCAGAATATTTTTCTCTCTCGTGCTTGTTCAAACTTGCGCCCAAATGCTTTGCATTTGAACTCGAAGAAAAGCACTACAAACAGATGGTACTGTCTGCCTACGGACAATACGAGCAAGAAGAAAAGATTTGTCTAGAATTGATTAAAGTTGTGCCCACCTATTCTTACCTGTTTCGTAAAATTATCGTCTGTCACATGTCGACTGTTGAAAAACGCGTTGAAGACATGCTCATGGATCTCTATGACGGCTTGGGTCAACTTGAGAGTCAGAATGATGCCGGTCAGGAAACGGATATGCTCAGGCTCCAAAAGTCAATCGTCGCAATTTGCAATCAACACTCCAGGCTGATGCACGTCGTCAGTTCTCTCACAAAATGTCAAACTTGGATTGACGATTACGAGATTCAAATTAGCTACATGAAGTTTTACAAACAAATTATGCTTTGCTTCGAAAATTGCACAGAAGGCCACGAAGATTTTTGTTCAATAATGTCACACATTACCACGCACTTGGAAAACACTTGGAATTTCAAAATTGAAGTGGACTCGTTTCAAGAGTACCAAGAGGAGATGCAAAAATACAAGAGGGAACTTCAAAAGCAAACGAGACAGACTTATCCAAAAGGTTGGGCCGACGCTTGCTACGTTCACTTGCTATTTTCAAAGGCCTTGCGCGATTTTCAGCCGGCCTCGTTCTTGAGGTGGCTCTATGACGAAGCCCTAGAAATTTACACAAAACTGGAGCACCCCAGAGCAGAGCGCCTGAAGAGACAGTATAAAAGGGCGCCACTGGCATTTTATCCCCGCCAGTTTCAGAGCAAGTGCTACTCAGAGTGCAGCTTTGGTTGGCTGCTGCAAAACACACCTCGCATCAAGTGCCTCATAAGAACAGGCATAGCCTCGTTAAAAAGGTTTGACATTCTGGACAGTGAAATTTATTGGAACCCGCTAAATTAATTTTTACACATTTTTTTGCAGTAAAAATGGAAGTACGCCAATCTCTTACTCTCTCTCCAACGGAAAAATCTCTCATCAGACATTCGCTCTTGCCCACCATGAACGAAAAGGGATTGGAGGCTACCATCTTCATCGAAAAACCAAACGAGTCAAAATATGCATTTGTCGAATCAAATTCGGTCTACGTCACTACCTGCGACGAAAATAAAGCCTTTGATGAGTTTATTTACTCTTCCGAAACAGCAGTGATCTTGACCATTCCCATGTACATTTCAATCTTGACATTTTTTAAAAATGTTTGGCCGGACATACAAAAAAATTGCGAATCAAATTTTGCAAAAATTCGATCAGAACTCGTTCCCTTTCAAGTCACACCTTATATTCACTTTACTCTTTCGGCAGTTTGCAATTACGAAGCCAACATTGAAGACGTTTCTCTTCTTTTCGAAAAAAGAACCGAAGACAAAGAACTGCCAAATTTATTTCGGCTTCATCGCAACGGCAGGTCTATCTGGCTGAACGCAGAAAACATGCGCTCACTTGCCGAAGTCAGCCTGCAACATCTCGTCAACACGCTCTATAAAGCCGGATACGTGGACAGCGACAGTCAGTCTGATCATGCCTGAGGAGCAGGCAAGACCTGAAGATTACATTCCCTTCATTCCCAACAGTGTAAATATTTTGACGGCCCCAACAAACAGCGGCAAAACTACATTTCTGATTGACACTCTTCGACACCTCAACTTGTACTACACCGGACCAGTGGAAGGAGTCATCGTGGTATTGTGCAATTCTTGTGTGGACGGAGAAATTTACAAACAATTAGAAAGTGAACATTTTAATGTTGAAATTGAATATTGTGAAACTTTTGAACCAAATATTTTGAAAGAAAATTATGTACTAATTTTTGAAGACGTGTCTAATTTAGATCCCATTATTCTCGAATGCTGTAACGTGAAAGCCCACCATTTAAATTTGGCTTCAATATTTGTTGTTGTTCAATGTGTCCTCGACAATAGTGTCAAACCTTTGCTTTCTTTGGCCCAAAATATAATTTTTTCTTATACCGGCGTAAACGGTGTTAGATTGAGCAAGCACATTAATAAATTTTACACTGCCGGACAAGATTTGAAAGATTACTTAACTCGCATTACTTTGAATTCCTCAAAATTAAATTCTCTTTTGTTGCTTCAGCTTAATCAAATTGCTCGCCAAGACCAGCCCAATTTTTTTGCCATCGCTGGCATTCAAAATATGCACAAGAAAAATCCGGCCCAACCCACCATTGTTTTTCCCCAATTGTCAAAAATGTCTCACTACGAAAATGCCTATGACGACAACGAAACTGAACTCGATCTTGATCCTTCTAATCTGCCTCAAGACGCCTACGTTTTGGTACCTGTAAGAAATGTCAAGAAAAAGTCGCAAAGAGCAAAGGAAGAAACAAGCCAGGAAAAAAGGTGGAACGATATGAACGAGACTCTAAAACAAGAAATTCAACTCAACATGAAGCTGAAGAAGCAACAGCCGGCACTCCAAATTGTTTCAAAAATGCTTCGCTACTCTGCATTTTCATTTTCTCCGGACGGATCCGTTGTCCAGCTGACAGGAAAGAAGGAAACCGCGGTTCCCCTTTTGGACTTTCTTCAAGTGGCTGCTCGCCCGGCCGTTCCCAACGAGAAACCGAATCCGCTATTTGTCTTGTTTGTGCGGACCTTGATCAAGAGAGGAGCCCCGACCTCGATGATTCTGAATAAATCTTTGTTGACAAATGACCAAATTGATTTTAAAAAAATGTCCAAGAAAAAAACCAATAAAACCATGAACGAATAAATGAAATGTTTTGACACTATTTAATCTTTTATTTTATTTTTAGATGGAGTTGGAAACGATGTCTCAAGAAGACAAATTGGAAATGTTAAAAGATAGTCTTTTGTCAAAGAAAGAGAAAAAGGAAGAAAAGTTTGTAGACGAATTTATGAATTCTTTTGAAAAAAATGATTTTCAACCAGCCGCCTCTGCCGACCTCAACCAACAAGAGAAACTTCAGCAAGCCCAGCTCAAGTTGGCCGACAGGTCCATCATTTTGGCCCACCGATTTTCGCCTTTTTTAAAACAGTACGTGGCAAACAAGGAACAGAAACTTCTCAACGAAAAATTTGCAGTCATTAAGTCAAAGAAAACCTCAATTGAACAAATGGCCGAAAATTATCGTGTCTGTTTCAACACTTGGATCAACGCCAAAGACGATGTCCACTTTAAAGCTAGCGATCGGGTCGGAAATATAGACATTCTTCATGCCTTCACTTTGACATTTTTTTCCTTTCTCACCAACCGACGTCAGCCAGGAGACAACATGTTGCAACTCGTCATTTCCGGATTAAATTCGTGCGGCAAAACGATGATTTTTGAAAATCCACTTTTGGAAGTTGTCCACATGGTGACGACGGAAAAGGGCGTCTCTCGCTTTAATTTCGAGTCCAAATCTACAATGCTTTTGCACGACGTTAATTTAACCAATCTCGTAAAATCAGCAGACTGCGATCGACTCAAGGCCATTGCCAGGGGGGAGCCCGTGCCAACCAAGACTCGCGGAAGCGTTCAAACTGTTCCCTCTGTCTTTGCAATCATCACTTCCAATCAGCACCTCTTTACTCACACTTTTCCTACCGTGGAAAAATCAAAAAAAACATTCCACAAAGTTTACAAGAGCGATTTGAAGCCTTCAAAAAATGTCCACCCTGGCGACATTGCAGCTCTCCAAGCCAGGTTCCTGGAGGCCTATGTAAGGTCTCGGCCCGAAATTGAGGAAAGGTTTATTCCCCAGAGTGAAAACTTTACCAGAATCCACGCCATCGTGGGACTATTTGCACAAGTGATGGACATACTGTGTCTCTACGAAAAAAATGATTTCAAAAGTCAATATTACTACTTGTACCCCATTGGAGGTTTGTGCAAGAACTTGCACTTGATGCCGAAAGAGTCTATCGATGAGCTGAGAAAATGTCTCTTTGAACTCATGACTCGCTACGAACTTGACGAGGAACAAATTGACCATTGTTGCAAAGATATGACAATTGTGTTGAAAACTGAATGAACATTTTCCCCTTTCTTTTTTATATTTATTTATTATTTTATTTATTTATTTATTTTATATTATATTCATTAATTATGGTTATTAATTAAAAACCAATTGACATTTTTAAAATATTTTTAAAATTGCATTTGTCTAACTTCTTTAATTAAATTGACACAGAAATTATAACCAAAATAACATTGTATTTTTTGTAAATAAACCTGGTTTCGTCTTGTAAATAAAAGTCAAAAATCAATTTAATAATTTTTATTTTTCATTTCAGTTTTGGCATTCCATTACACAGTGTTTGGTGAATTGTCTTTCTCTTGGACGCACTTGTCGTAATATTCCTTGAGCTTTCGACCGTCTGTGTTGTTAAAGTTGACGCAACCCCTGCAAGGCTTCCTTTCATTTCCAAAGTACCTGAAGAGCTTCAGCCACGTGTAGCACTGGTTGTTGAAGACGTTGAGTTCAAGAGCGACCTCGTAATCTCCTTCGCGGTAAACTTGGCACGATTCCATCACGTGATTCGGAACTTCAGAACCTCTTTCAATTTCTTTTTCAGTTTGCACACTTCTATCCTTCAGGTGAATAACGTGTTTGCAAAGTTCCGGAATGTACTTTGGCTTCAGAGTGATGGGCTTTGTTCCGGGCTTACTTCCAAAGAAATAAAAGTCCTTGTCATAAATGACCTTGTCCAGACCTCTGAGCGAAAGCAAAAATTCAGGCTTGTCATAGCTCATGTTGACTGCTGAGATGTTTAATGTCAAGTGACGTACAGGCTTCAACTTTTTCTTCTTTAAATAGGTTTCGAGATGCACCGCAACGTACCTAGGACCGAAGAAAAGGTTGACGGTTTGCTAATGCCCATGGACGAACGCAACAGTTATCTGGCCGTCTACAACGTCAACCTGCCAGTTCGAATGTTTGACACGGTAGGCAGCTCGACTGCCGCTCTGGAGAGAACAAAAAATTTATTGGCGGTTGATTTTGCTAATGCTAATGCAATGTTTCAATTTACCGCCAGTTACCTACTTTATAACGAAGCTACAGCACAATATCGTACGTGGACGGGCTCCTTTTACCCCCGGGGCAACGCGCCAGCGTACCTGAGCGCCTTCCGGCGTTTTGACCCAGCCTCGTTTGTGGCGTTTGGATTGGCTTCTGTCGACAACGTCGAACAAAGTTTGACCAGCTGGACCAGAGAGGACACGAACTGGGCTTTCAGCGATCTCATCTCAATCATTGTGAACGTGCAAAGTGTTGTGCCAGCAACGCATCCGATTGTTTCCAAATTTCCCAACAGCACTCATGGAAGAAAACGCCAAATCGTCTTTGCTCTTCCTTGAAGCCCTCGCATTGTTGCCTCACGGACAAGAAATTTTACGGCACATTAAAAATGAACAAGATAATTTTGAGTGTAAATCTTTTTTGGAAATAATTACAAAAAATCCTCTGCTTTTTGTGAAAATACAAACCATTCGACCATTTCGTTTTCTCGTCATTCGGTATGACAAAAGTAAACATTGCAAGTTGCTTTACGACGGGAGACATTTGAAACATTTGTCAGAGGCCATGCCTTTGGTGATTTGGCGGTTCGATTCGAACGGTCAGTTGATGGAAAAGAATTGCGACTCGAGCAACCTAAAATCTTTGGACCGCCTGTATTACAAAAGACTTCCTACTCCGCAACCGTTGTGGCAGTTGCTGCAACTGACAGAGAACGTTCCGGATCCCAACGGCTTTGAAGAAACGTTGGACTTTTTAACGGCTCGCGGTTTGGAAAAAGACGTTAAAATCGACTTTATTTTGGCTCCAGGTATTGGTCATAAAATCTACAACTGGCACAACCCTGTTGCGCCAAAAAAGACCGTTGCCGTTTTTACCAACAGACATTTTTTATTGTCTTTTGGAATGCCAGTTACGATGCCAAGAAGAGGAAGAAAATTGAAGCCGGAAGTGGAGCATGTTTTTGTTCCCGAAATCTTTTCTAACCGTCAGTTAAATAGAAGCAGTGCAATAAGCGTAAGTTTGTCTGGCCTCAATTTGGCCTTAAATTTGGGTGTAATTTCTGAAAATCACTTTTTACTTTTATCAAAAGAGTTGAGCAAATTTTACGCTTCAATCTGGATGGAATTTGACGATCAATTTAATGTTCGTTATGTATCTCTTTACAGCAACAAACAAATGTTGATTCAAACTGAAATCAAAAATGAAACCTCTTGGAAAATTGTTTTTGAGCAAGTAGAGAAACAAGCAGAAATTTTAAAAAAGAAAAAGGAAACTTTATTGTCACCCTTGGTAAAAAAATTGGAAACGTTGTCACAAAACAATAATTGTCTGTATTCAAGGTGTGCATTGCAACTGAAAGCATTTAACAATAATTTAAAAATTGTATTATTTTCTACCGACGACAATGCTATTCACGGTATAAAAATTCCCCTAGCCAATCATCTCAAAAATAAGTACGGCACAAAATTTAGAGGTTTGACACTCAACGGCGACGCAAAAAATAATTTGGTATTGCTCAAGTACACCGGAATCATCATTTTTAATTTAAACACGTTTTTAAGAGCAGATGTTGTGCCGAGTGACCTAGTTCCGGAACTCTATTTTAAAAGTTGTGTCAAAGATTTAAAGAATCAGTCCCCTGCTCTAACGTTGTGTAAAAAGAGAGGAAAAATAATGGGACCTCGTTTACTTGAAAAATGGTCATTTGTTGGTTCCTTCTTTATGGACTATTTTCAATTTGACATTTTTTCTACAAATTCCATTTCTCTTTCGAAATTATCTTACGAAAGTATTTGGACTAAATACACTAAAATGGGAGGCACCTTTCACCACGGTCTTGAAAAACTTAAAATTGCTTATGAAAAGACTTTGAGAGCGCATTCCAATGGAGGATTTTCTTTTTCTGCAAAAGACCACTTGAAAGTGGGCGATCCTCTTTACAAAACACACGGTGAACCAGCCGAGACGTTGATTGAGCTAGATTTAATTTCAAGCTACGGTTACGCCGGCAGTCACATCAGTGTTCCAAAAGGATTTTGCACCGGCTACGTGAAAGAGGGCGACGGGCATCTCGTTTGCACTGAGCCATTTCAACGCCACAAATCTTTTGAATTTATGGCAGTTTATTTTACCTTGTGGTGTTGCACCAAAAACAAAATTGCCATTAAAACAGTGTACTCTAATTTTCATCAAAATGGTATTTTCAATATAGGTAATTATCCCATTGATCTTGTCATTGTAAAACAAGACGGTTCAATTTTGATGTATCAATTTGACGGAAGTTATGCTCACGGCTGCAAACGGGGATGCCCCCCTCTGCGTTCCTACGTCGGAGGAAAATGTAAAGTAGAGCTCGAAAAAAAAACATCAGAGAGAGACGAGCATGTATTGAATTGGGCCCACAAGGTAAATTTAATTCAAGCCGGTCTTGTTCAATATTTTGTCAAAACCGATTGTCACGATCTCGAGTACAACTTCAACTCACTTTGTAACGCTTTCAACGACATTCCAATTTTAAATGACTTGATTAGCGGAACTTTCAACAGAAAAATTATTACTCTGAACGATGTTTTGTTTTGCTCGGAAGAGCTCACGTACATTATGATTGCCGAAGGCCACATGCCCGATCCTTCTTCACCTAAAGCTCTAATGGTCTTGCAGAAAAAGAACTGGTCCAGAGAAGCCAGGACCCCTCCAGGACAGCCTTTACTATTTACCAGAGACTATGCAGATTGGCTGAGACACTCTTTTAATTTTCAATTCACGAAAATTCACCAAGTATTTTTTTACAAAAAATGTCACATTTTAAATTCCATTTACAAAGATTTGACTCTTTTACGCATGACTCTGAATTTACCTTCTTCGACAAAGGAACTTATTAAAAGGGTGATTAATTATTCAGCAGGATACTTTGGCTTAAATCAAAATGGAAAAACTGTTGCTCGGCACAAGATTGTTGCAAGCATTTCTCGAAGAAGACTAAATATTGCACGTCACAAATACGAGCCACTCGACGATAATTTTTACATGAAAACTATTTACAATCCAGCTTCTCTCAAAACCAAAATGAGCTGTACAGGAATTCCAATCTTTTGCTGCGTCGTTGAGTTTGGCAAATTGAGAATGTCTCAAATATTGTGCTTCTTTCAAACTTGCTTGTCACCCTTCCTCTATCGCCACTTGTACACTAATGTCGACAACGTCGTTATCGCTTTAGCCGCCCCGTCTCTAGAGGCAGCTCTCCTGTCCGACAAAAGAGAAATTTACGAAAAAGCAAAAATTAATTTTTTCCAATCTCAAACTCCCGGCCACTTGAAAGAAGAATTTAACTTGGACGCTTCTCAAAATTGGAAATTTGTGTCGGCAGCAATTATGAATTATGTTGTCATTTCCGACAAAAGCAATGTCCAAAAAATATCCTCCCTGAACAACCTGACAGCTCAAGAATCATACAAAAACTGTGTCTCGCTCCTAAATTCTGAAACAATTGTAGTTGACCAAGTGAGAAGAGTTAATAAGATTGCCAATAAAGATGTTGAAATGATTACCCTCACTTTTAATAAAGAAACCGTGTCATAATTTTGAATTTTATTATGTGCAATTAAATGACATGTTTAACAATTACAATGTAATAAAAATGTGTTTTTAATAAAATGTTATACTTTTAAATGTATTTTAAAGAGACAAATAAACAATTTTTTACAATTTTTGAATTTTCAATTTAAAATTTTTTCATGTACGGAAATGAAAAAGAGACTTCTCCCTTCTTCTTCATCTCCAGCGTCAGATTAGTGTCGGTGTAGTAGAAGCAGATAAAGTAGTGAACCTCGGGTGTAGATCGCTTCTGAGTAAACGTCAGGTTGATTTCCAGATCCTGGTCCGTGTTGATGGCAGCTCCGTTGTTGACGTAGGGAACGATCCTAGAGTTGGATCCAAAATTGGTCAGGTTCATGTAAACCAAGGGATAGTTGGTAGCCTCAAAACCGTCGTGCACCGCTGCAGCCGTGATCCGATCCGGATTTGTTTTCATGCCAAAGGGTGGATTGTGCAGCATGTCGTAAAAGATTTTGTTCTCGATGATCGGATCTCGAAACGTCCCAATGTTGGGCTCCGTCATGGCAAATACTTCGTTGTTGATGGCCAGCGACACCCTGTCAATGTTGTGTTCTTGAAACACGAGACCGTTCTTCTTATTTTGGTAGTCATAATTACCCGTGGAGACATCCTTTGGTAGGCAGAAAATAAAGAGTCCTTCTGGCATTGCAATCTTTTGAAGAACGCACTTGTACATTGTGCTGTTTTCTGCAACGACCTCAGATTGGATGAACTTGGTGAGGCCCGGGTAGTGCCACGTCTTGGGAGTCTTGAGGAGCGAGGCTTGAAAGGCCTTTTGGAGTCTCAAGCGTTCCGTCACGACTCTAAAGTGACTCAACCGAAAGCGATATTCAGAAGCCACAGCTGGTGCCACAACCGGCTTTACCCAAAATATGTTGCTCTTGTTGTCGATAAAGTTGACCCTGACGAGTAGCCTGTCCAGGAGAGGCATGGGCAAGATTTTCGGCGACTCTTGCAGGTAGTTGCAGAATTGAAAGAAAGGTTGAGTGTCCATCGGCGTCCAAGTGAATTCGAGTTGCACGTTTGGTTTAAAAATTTCTTTGGCATACGCTTCCCATTCGGAACCTGCTTTATTTTCCCAGCCGAGGTCGCCCACTTCTGTGGGTACCCCGTAGCCAGGGTGACAGGGTTCGGGACAGAGAATTTTCTTTTGCTTCTTGTCCATAAAGCAGTATTTAAAAGTGTTGAGATACTGCGAGACAAATCTTCCTTCGTCGGAGCTGGCAATTTTAGTACTTCCGTGCCAGATTTCAAAGTCTTTGATCAGCATTTCCCACCAGTTGGGCATCACGATGACGTCGGCGTAATCGGCCGCCACGCAATTTTGCCATTCGTCCGTTACCAGTTTTCTCTTTTGAAAAGTTCCCTTTACTCTGAATCTGGTGTTTGGTCCAAAGCTCAAGACCTCGTCGCTCCTGATTGAAAATTCCACGCAGTTTGGAGACCTGACTTCTCCGACAATGTTGGAGGGTTCGTTGACGACAATGTCGCTGCCCAAAACTTTTTGGATGGTGCCGTTTTTCCACTTTGGAAAGTTGGGAAATTCAAATTGGTCTTCCAAAGCAGTATTTGGTCGTTTTAGATTTTTTTGATCTTTCGACATGTTTCTTCTTCTTCAACTCAACTTTTCTTCTTCTTGTTTTTTCTCTTTTTGGTTTTTGGCGTTCCCTTGCCTCGCAATACCTTTTTGGCGGCTTGCTTGAGTTTAGACAGCGGAATGTACTTTACCAATTCAGAGGCACCCAATTTTTGGAGTCCGAATCCGGAAAGACGCAGAGCAAGACGGCCCTTGCTAAATTTCAATCCCTTGGTTCCCTTGAAACTCTTTTTGCCAATTTTCTTACGCTTTCCACCTTTGCGGCCCTTGTTGCGAGACATTGAAGGTTCCTCTTCCGGTTCAATCAGTGACGCTCTCTCTTCGTTTTCTGAATATTTTAAAATCGGTTGATCCGAGGCCAATCCATATACCATTCCACCATGACGGTCGAAATGACACTGAATGCTTTACTGAAAAATTGTCCGCTATTTATACTTGCTGCTCTGGCTTGGTTCCTCTCAACTGCCCAGAAACAAAGGCCCCATTTTTCCAGTCCAATTTGGCGGGCTCGCTATTGTCCAAAAATCGGTACAGCTTGAAGGGCACCGCGACTTCGTTTTGACCGCCAGAGTAAAAGTTGGGCAGACTCATGGTGGGCGGACTGAAGCAACTCTCCAACGGCGAAATTTCGTACACGCCCACGGCATTGGGGTACACTGTGCACATTAGCTGGTCGCTGATGCCAATCACGTTGTTGCTCGTTTTTGATTCGTTGGTGACCAAAATCATGCCAGTGTCGTAGCCCAGGGCCCTGGCTTTTGACTCTGTCCTTTTCACGTCAATGTCGTCTTCCACGCGGTTGCCTTGCGCGTTGGCTTGACTGATGCTGTCGACAAGTCCGAATCCCAACCGCTCCGCCAAGTCCCTCGTCAACATAACGGACGTTTGCAAAATGTTCTGATTTGGCGGGAAAATAAATTTAAATTTTTTCCCTTTGTCGTCGTAACTGACATCCACCATTGTATTGGTGTCTTCAAAAAAATGCACCAGTCCCTCTTTCAACAAGGTAGCATAGTTTGCATTTTTAAAACTGTCCTTTTTTTTAATTTTCAACGAGCGATTGTTTGTGATGAACACTTGTTCCGCAATTTTTAGGTCAATTCTCAAAATATTTTTTAGCGACTCTTTTGGAATGACAAATTGAGGTGGATTATAAGCTTCCAGCTTGTAGTGACCCATGCTCTCGTCTCCCTCAATCTGATATTTTTTACCAACTCGTTCTCCAATCTGATAACTGTCAAAGCCCATGGCTTTAAACTGGCCGTTGGTGGAAAGCAGGGCGTTGGTGTTGGGCCCCAGCCAAAGCCTGACGCGAATATTTTCTCTGACGTCTTCCACCCCGGAAGTTGGAAAGAGGTAATTGTTG
>JAIYDG010000567.1 GCA_027487625.1 Bacteroidota bacterium | reverse complement strand
AGTAGTCTAATAGGATAAAATAAATTATATAAAGACTTTTTATACAAACGCCATAATTTTGAGGCCAATAATTCCAAATCAAATTCATCATCTTTAAAAGATGTTTCATGTTTCTTTTCGCTCATTTTGAGTTAGTACAATTTTTACGAAAGTATCTAAAAAAATATATTTTAATAAAGTTCTGATATATTCGTTTTTATATTTTTTATAAAACCCAAATTGATTTCAATTTCTACAGTTAAAAATATCACCTGGACCGCAATAGATTTAATCAGTTATCCTTTGATTATGATTTTGGCTACTCCTTTCTTTATCAGAGAATTGGGGCCTGAGCAATATGGTTTATGGATGTTGATTAATGTTGTGGTTCAATTAATGAATGCTTTAAATTTTGGTGTTGGTGATAGTACAATAAAAGAAGTATCAAAGTATAATGCTATTCAGTTTTCAAATCAAATTCAAGTTGCCTTTAATCGAAATATTGCTTTAAGCATTCTTTTAATGTTCATGTGTATATTATTGGGATTAGTTCTTAGCATGGCAATTCCTTATTGGAAACTATTAAAAATTCCGGATTATGAAATGAATAATGCAATGTTTGTGCTTGTATTATTTTCAGCTTCTGCTGGATTAAAATTTATTGAACAGGTATTTGTTTCTGTATTTAAAGGGTTTCAACGATTTGATATCTCTTCAAGATTAACCATGGTATCCAGATTGTCTATTTTAATCGCGGCCATTATTGTTGTATATTTTGGATATGGATTATTAGTTATAGTTAAAGTTACTTTGGTTATAAATTGTTTGAATTTAGTTTTGCAAGCATTCACAATTTATCATGTAATAAAACTTCGTTTCGCTATTAGAAAATTAAACCATCCGGATTTAAGTCTGATTTTAAAAAGTAATGGTTGGTACTGGCTACAAAGTGTAATAGCTCTGATTGGTTTTTTAAGTGATAGGTTAATAATTGGTTCTCTAACAGATTTAAAAACAGTTGGTTATTATTCTATTGCGGCTTTAATTGGAAGCCAGATTCACAATGTTTTACTTACATTTGGCTCTTTTGTTTTTCCAAAAGTTTCAGCACTTACGGCTTTAAATAAAAGCCTTTCAAATATCTATTTAAATTCAAGGGTTTTTATAGCAGGTTTAGGTTGGTTTATCATCTCATTTTTATTTATTTCTGGTGATTTAATTTTTGAAAAATGGCTTGGTCCTGAAACCTTTAAATTTTCAATAGAGTATATGAAAATATATTTAAGTTTTATTGCTCTTATGGTCCTAAATATTATTCCATTTCATTTTATTAATGGAAGTGAAAAACTAAAATTAAATTCAATATTTGAACTTATACTTAGATCAAGTTTGATTATCTCAATGTTAATTGGTTTTTACTTAAATGGAGTGATTGGTTTGTTATGGGGATTGGTTTTGGCAACTTTAATTAATACACCTATTCAATATTATTTATTCCATAAATTGATTATTGGAATTAAGCAAATTCAACATGCATTTTTGCCGCTTTTACCAGTAATTTTTATTATAATTCTTGGACAATTGGATAATATGATTTACAAGCTCTTATTTTTCGGATTATTTGTTGGTTCATTCTGGTATATTTATATAAAAATGAGCAATATTCAAATATCAGCATTGTTAAAAAGGAGGATTGAGTTTGAAGATAAATAAGAGCCAATTCATGGCAAATTTGTTTTTCTTTTTTAATAACGCCGGTTTACCTGGTGGTTTGTTGTTTACGAATTTATTATCACCATTTTTATACATATGGTTGATTTATAAAAAGAAACAGCCTGTTTTATGGCCATTGTTGGTTTTTTTATTACCATTCGATTTAATACATATTGTTTTAGGTATTGAATGGAAGTCATTTGTTGTTTCAAACATACTTTTTATCAGCACCTATATTTTTGCCTATAGCTTTCTTTATTTTATTCAGAATCACGAAAATATTGGCCAAATTTTTAAAAGGATTTTAGTTGCCAATTTTGCTTTTACTCTTTTTGCTTGTTTTGTCTATTTTACACCTTATAAAGAAACACTTTGGTACATGAATAAATTTACCGAAAGTGTTGAAGGATTCTATAGACTTTCTTTGCTTACTTTCGAGGCTTCCTATTATTCGTTTCTTTTTGCACCAATAGCTATTTATTATGTTTTAAAGGTCTTTTTGGGGATGAACAATAAATCATCAATTGGTTTATTATTTTTAGCTTGTTTCCCTTTATTATTATCTTTATCATTTGGTGTTTTAGGGGCATTGTTTATGTCATTTTTTATTTTATATCTCATTCATTTTCAAAAGATATTCTATAAAAAAGGTTTCTTTTCATGGTTGGTTTTGGGCTTGTTTTTATTTGTAATCATAACAATTGTTTTGGTACTATTTTTTCCAAATAATCCTCTTTTTATAAGATTAAACAATATTTATTATGGCATCGATACATCAACTAGAGGAAGAACTATAGAGTCTTTCGGAATTGCTTGGAAAGTTGCAGGCGAAAGAAGCATCTGGTTTGGAAGTGGATTAGGACAAGTAAAGGTTTTAGCCTACGATGTTGTAAAAAAATATTATCAGTACTGGGGAAATTTAGATGTAGTAAGAATCCCAAATTCAATAGCTGAAACATTGGCTATATTCGGAATTTTTGGTTTGATTATACGTTTTGTTTTGATTTTTTATTTGTTTTTCAAAACCAATGTGCTTAATAATTATTATCGAACTGTTTTATTCTTTTTTGTTTTTATTTACCAATTTACGGGTAGTTATATCACAAGTCATGTAGAATATGTTATTTGGATTCTTGTATTTTCTTCAGCCTTTGAACAATTCGATATAGTAAAAAAAACTTATTCAATTCTCGATACAAAAGCCTTTTGAATAAAGTAATTTCTATCCTCACCATTTGCGCTGAAATCATTTAACATTTCAAATCCAAATAGAATTGGTGAACCATCTGTTTCAAAGGTAAAGTCAATCTGTTCAACTTGTGGTTTTGCTATGTATTCTACAAGTTTTTTCTGGTTTAGCATGATATTAATTTTAGGATATTCTCCATTTACAGGAGTTCCTTTTGAGAATAGTTTCAATGAATATTTACCTTTTCTAAGCATTAAATATTCAGACGATACTTTGTTGTTATCCCATAAAACTACATAATCTTGTTTGTCTAAATTAAATGATAAAGATTTATGAAATTGAACTACTGTATATTTTCCTGTTAATGCATTAACTGAAACATACTGTTGTATCCAGGAATCAAAATAGTTTGAGTCAACAGTTAAAATATAATTTGAAGAAACTGCTTTTTGTTGTTCCTCATTAAGTTTTGGAGGATTGTTATGAGAACCTACAAGCCAGAATCCTT
>JAIYDG010000498.1 GCA_027487625.1 Bacteroidota bacterium | reverse complement strand
CCTTGAAGTTCTGCAAGAACAACAGACATACCATGCACAAAAGGTGCTGTACTACACAAATATCCTTAAAGAACTTACGGTATGAAACGTAAGATTCATTGGGTATGCCATGAGTGTGGCATGAAGTATGGCAGGTGGTACCAGGGTCGTGTGTACTCTGGTCCGCCTAAACATGCACCTACTTATCACATGGGCAAGTGTGAAGTTTGTGATTTAATTAATGTGCCGGTAACTGAACCCAGGGACTACGGCCAGTTAGTTACATCAAAGATGCCTCGAATAGAATAAATAAAACGCTTTAAGTCAATGCCATTATACAGGGATCCTAATAGTCATAATCTCTACGAAGTTATTAAAGTCCAGACGTGTAGCGGTCAGCCGCTTGAAGTAACAACTGCAAGTGGTAGTACTGTTTATGTGCAACCAGCAACAACAGCAGGTGATGCATTTGGTAGATTACGGACGTCATCACCTTTAACTCTTTTTGATTCAAGCCATCGTTACCGCGACAATGGACTGTGGGCTACAGCCACAGGAACAGGTGGTACCTATGCATTTAGCAGTGGTGAAGGCTTGGTAAACCTTAATGTCAATACAGTATCTGGCGCAAAGGTTTTTAGAGAAACAACAAAAGTTTGTTCTTATCAGCCAGGGAAATCCCTGCAGGTTATGAATACTTTTGTTATGGCTTCTGGTAAGGCAAACCTTAGGCAACGTGTTGGATATTTTGGAACTGATAATGGCATCTATTTGGAAGTAAGTGGTACTAGCTCACCAACTTTTGTTGAACGCAATTCGGTTTCAGGTACTGTTGCAGAAACGCAAGTAGCCCAAGCTAATTGGAACATTGATAAATTAGATGGCAATGGTCCTTCTAGGTTTACTCTTGACATTACTAAAGCTCAAATCCAGTGGACAGATATTGAATGGCTTGGCTTGGGAACGGTGCGTATTGGATTTGTTATTAATGGTCAACTTGTTCATTGCCATTCTTTCCATCACGCTAATTTAATTACATCTACTTATATGACAACGGCATCTTTACCGTTGCGTTATGAAATTGAAAATCTTGGAACTACAGCAAGTAGCAGCACATTAAAACAAGTGTGTTCAACTGCAATATCTGAAGGTGGATATGAATTAAGGGGTGCCCAAAACGCTGTAGGTATCCCTGTTAATACACCGTATACATTAACGACTGCACCAACTGTTTACCCTCTTGTTTCTCTTCGTCTTAAATCCACGCGGTTAGATGCCATTGTTATTTTGACTGCACTGTCCCTTATGGGGATTACCAACAATGCAAGCTATAACTGGAAAGTTGTTCTTGGTGGTACCACAACGGGTGGTACTTGGTCAAACTTAGGAGATGATTCGTCTGTTGAGTACAAGATTGACGGTTCTTCTTTTACGCAAGGTACTGGACGTATTCTTGCCGGTGGATTTACCAACGGTTCAAACCAAGGATCAACTGTAGTTGATATCCTTAAAGAAGCTTTGTTTAAGTTTCAATTAGAACGAAATAGTTTTACTGGAACAACAACTGAATTAACTTTAGTTTGCAGTAGTGAAGATAATGGTGCACAAGTGTTAGCTGCTATGGACTGGGAAGAAATTAGCCGTTGAGGTGTTAACGGCTGATAAACTGGAAGTACTGATAGAAATTTATGTATACCCCTGGTCCTCAAACAGTTCCTGTGCCCCAGGCTCCTGTGGTACAAGAGGTTCCTCAACCACAAGAGAAGCCCAAGACATCTGGTAAATCTAAAGGTGGTGATGTTGGTTCTTTTATCCAGCAGTGCATTTCTCTTTGTTCTTACTTGAAAGAACTTGAGACCCAGAGCCACCTGATTCACTTGAACTATGAGGGCGGAAACTTTCTTGGGGTCCATGCATTCTTAAAGGATCAATACGAAGCTCATCTGGAGCAGTTCGATACACTTGCTGAGTTCATCAGGAGCATGGATTATCTCATGCCTATGTGTGGCATGGGTCTTGCTGATGCGTCACCAGGGATTCAAAGGGTCACTAGCTATAAAGGAACAGAGCAGCTTGGTGTGTACTACAAGAACCTTGAAGAGCTAGGTATGAAAGCTAAAAAGCTTGAACCCATTGCACAGAAAGTTGGTGCTATTGATATTGCTAACTACCTTGCTGACCTTACTGGTCAAGCTTTTAAAGCAGCTTGGCAAATCAAGGCTACTCTTAGAAACAATTAATCATTCCAGTGCTCAAGTCTGTGGTAATTGCAGCATAGTAGAAATATCTTTTAAAACATCCTTGGGTACAAAATAAGCTGGGCGTCCTCGCGCAGGGTCAGCCCAATATTCGTCTTTCATGCCATCTTTTCCATAGCACCAGCCATGGATTAGTGTTTGTTTATTCTCAATTGTTACTAAGACAAACCGTTTATTTGGATTTTCATTTCGTTGAATAATTAAATCATATTTATGTTTGCTTCTTGTTTTGACATCAATATCACCAGGTAAATCTGAGCTATTTCTGTTGGCTTCTGTTTCTAAATATAAAAAATTTTTTAAGTTTAAATAAGAAGCTACAGCCATTTCTCCTGCTGCTCCAAGTAAATGAATTTCTAATGCTTTTGATCCAATCGATGCACCACCATTGCGTCCTCTAAGTTTTTTTGTTTCATTAACTTGTTGACGACGTTTCCCTTCTTTAAGTGCTTGCTGACGTTCATCGTCTGAAAAAACAAACGCAACAGGGGTGTGCATTTTATAAATAGACAATACCAAGAGTATAGCCAATTAAACGCTGAAGTATTGTTTGACTGTGTCGATAGACACAGGCGTAAAATCATTGCGTTCTACACATGCGTTGAAATATCTTTTATCAGGTTCATCTCCATCCATCACAAAATGACAATGGGTATGACCGTGAACATTCCCTCGGTAATGACCAGACAAACAAGAAGGATGCACAGGGATGTGTGTAAAGATCAGACCACCAAGAAAGTCAGAGCCTGGCCTGAAGAAAAATGCACCACGTACATCTTCAAAGTATTGAGAGAAATCTTTAAGCTGACCCTGGTCATGGTTACCACGGATCAGAATCTTTCTACCGTTCAGACGGGTTAGTACCTTGAGACTGGGTCGTGGCATGACGACATCGCCTAGGTGATACACAGTGTCATGGTTACCCACGGTGTTGTTCCAGTTGGCAACCATGGTCTCATCCATCTCTTCTACACAAGAAAATGGACGCAATAACTTACCTTTAAGGTCAACAAAAGAAAGACTTTTTGCGTGACCAAAGTGGGTATCTGCAATAACAAAGATGTTTGCCATGCATCTAGTTTAGAGTCGTCTGTATGGGATTCGAACCCACATCGCTTATCCCACTGACTGAAAGTACTGCGTCCAGTACCCAAGTGGGGAGCCGCCTTATCCGTTAGTTCGCAACAGACGAGTGACCCATCTGTTTGAGCATCCTCTCGGATTTATTTGCCATTCGCGAATAGCAAATGAACCCTTAGCAAGAGATAGGCTTGATGGGTGTTTGATGGACCAGGTGTGTCGCCTTCTAGGCTATCTGCCTAACGCGCACAGGGACCTGGCCTCTATCAAGAATTAGTATAACAGAAAT
>JAIYDG010000409.1 GCA_027487625.1 Bacteroidota bacterium | reverse complement strand
TTGTTTTCTGATTGATGATCCAATTGGAGTCAGAAAAATAATTACTAAGTTCATGATTCAATTTATTTCTTAAAACTACTTCGAAAAAACTAATCAAAGGATAGAAAGATTGAGCCACTTTTAGGCTTTCCTTATATATTAAAATTGCCCTTTTTTCATTTAAATTAGAAGCAATAAAATACCGCTCAAAGCGCGGATTGGATAGATAAAGACATAATTCTTCGTATTTCATTCAAAATATTTATTGTAAATATCAGAAATATCTTTAATTTTGTGTCATGATGCCTGGCAAAGCCTCTTGCAATTTGCAACGTAGCCAGGTGAAAGATTTTAAAAGGTTGCCTAGGCAGCCTTTTATGTTTTTAGGGGTTTGGGTGAAACTTTCTTAAACCCTGCTTGTAAGAGCTCTTTTGTAGTTAGAAATCAATTTCCAATCGTTTTTTATTTCAACATCAATTTTCAGTTTGGGATATCATTAAAGAATCACCAAAACTGAAATAGATTTGGTGATTCTTATTAACTTACTTTATTAAAAAAAAACAATTATTCTTTTACAATTTTCACATGATTAATTTCAGATCCCAAAGTAGTTAAAATATAAATACCAGATTTTAATTGCTGATGAAATTCAATTAATCCAAACGAGCTGCTATCATTAAAATCTGATTCCAAAATTGTTTTACCATTCAAATCCTTTAATAGTATTTTGTTTGTTCCAATTGGCACATTTTCCAAAACTAAACTAGAGTTAAACGGATTTGGGTAAACCTTTAATTTATTTTCATCTTGAGTCTCTTCGGCATAAACCTTCTCAATTTTTGAATAGGTATAGGTACCATCAAAATCAATCATTTTTAATCTGTAATAAAATGTTTTGGTATTTGTTTGAAATACGTTTACATCAGTAAAATCATATTCAATCAACTTATTTGAATTACCTGAAGATTTTACAAATGCAATTTTATCGAAATCCACAGCATTGGTTGATCTTTCGATTTCAAATCCATAGGAATTTTTCTCAGAAGCTGTATTCCACATTAAAACAGTTGATTCATCAGATTTTCTTGCTTTAAAATAACTTAATTGAACAGGCAATGGGAATGAATTATTTGCCCCAGTAAACTTAGAAAAACTTGTTAATCCTGATGCTATAATTCTACCTCTAATAGAATCAGTGCTACTGCCATTATTCGTGTAAACAATCCATCCACTTCCAGTTGAAAATTTTGCTAGTTTTAAATCAGAATAAGAACCAACACTTCCAAGCCAGTTGGGCTTCATATATAATTCTAAATTATACAAATAATTACCTGCTGGAGCTGAAATATCTGAATAATAGAACATGTATTTATTTGCAGGAGCAATACTTGGAGGAATTTCACCTGAATAAGCTCTTGCAACTATAGAATTTGGAGGAAGGGTATTAGCATCCCAATTAATTTTTGCAACAGTATCCAATCCAAATAAAAAAACCTGAGAACTTCCTGCAATTGGATTTGCTGGAATAGCAGTACAAGCTGGTGGTGTAGAGGTAGGAATTACTTCATAGGCCCCCAAATCTGGAACTCCTTGTAGAATTGTTGTAGGACGAGGATTTCCTAAATAATCTGTTGAAACTTCAGGCAATTGAATTCCCCTTCCATTGATACTCCATACAGCTGAATCTTGGGGATTTGGAGTTAAATCGTAATCGGAGGTGAAACCTGGTCTATAAGAAATAGAGTTTTTATCTTTATTGTAGGTTGTTTTATAATTTAAGAATGTTCTTAAAGAATTATAAAAAACTGGGGTATTGCTACCACTTGTGTAGAAATTGTTATAATCAGAGATTAACCCTGATGGGCTAGAAAAAAATCTTAAACAATAAGAGCCGGTTCCATTGATAATATTATTTCTAAATTTTACATCATAAATTGAAGAAGAATTACTAAAATAAAAATATCCGGAATTAAGATTAAATGAATTATTGTAAATATCAAGATAATTAGGATTATCAATTCTAAAAGTCGTATTTGACGAACCACAAACTATATTATTTGCAATAAAACCCCTTCTAGTTGGAGTAGTCACAAGACTAGAAAAGAATATGTTACAATTTGCCCCATTTGTTTGAATAAAATTATTAGAAAAATTAAAACTTGAATCTAAACCAGAAAAAGTTAATGTGTTAAATATAGAGGCTACACTTGGATAAAGGAAGAGTTTATTATTGATAAATTTAAGTGACTTTATATTTGTCAAACTAGCAATTGGCGTAAATCTATTATCTATAAAAGTATTATTTGCCATAACTAAATTAGAGATATAATTACCGAATTGTCCAATTATAGAAACTCCATAATGTGCACCATAAAATGTATTATTTATAAATGCCAATCCATTTCCATTAGTTATAATTCCTATTACTAAATAATTAGAAGTATAGTTATTAGTTTCAACATCATAAGGTTGCATTTGTATTTTACAATTTTGAATGGTATCAAAACTGAGAGCTCCAGTAAATTCAACACAATTGATGGTACCAGTTATTCCAGTTGCATTGTTTTGAATTGTTAAATACTTAAAGCTGATTCGGCTTGCACCATTTGTGAAATTTACTATAGTATAAGGATTATTGGTTAATCCATTCGCATTAAATTGCAATTTCACCGAATCGACATGATTAGCTAGTGATCTAAATTCAATAGAGGTTGTTGGTACTGTAGAACCAGGATAACTTGTAAAATATAAATATTCATTATAAATACCTGATTTAACTTTAAAAACCACTTTTCCATCAGCACCATTATTTTGTAATGCATTAAGTGCCTCATTAAAATTAAGAAAATCTGACGGAGCTGGACCAACAATATAATCTCCTTTTAAAACTGATAAAACCTGAATTGAAATAGTATCATTTATTAAATTAGAATCTAATGCGGCATTAGGATTTGAAGTAAAAATTTTAAGCTTATTAAATTCCTGATTTATATTTAAAGACAAAACGCCATTAAAATCTAACCATAGTGTATCACATGGCAAAAGATTTCCATTGTAGGTTAATGAAATCACAGAATCATTATTTAATTTATAATTTAAATTAAATGTTGTTATAGCACTAGTACCTATATTATGAATTTTTACTTTTAAGGTATTTAATCCTCGTAATATTGGCTTTTGAGGCACATAGGCATCTAATACTGCTAAATCAATTCCAGTAACCTTATACTCATATGCTCCAATTGTTGGTGTAATAGATCTGCTTATCTTTAAATGATCATCAGGAACCTCTGAACTTAAGTTGGTACCAGCAAAACAATTATTATTCACCCTTAAATCATTTTCACTTATAAATGAAGGAATTATATTAAATGAAGCTAATCCTCCACCTGCAACAGATTTATAATTGGCAGCTGTAAAATTTGAGCCTCTAAAAAGTAAATTCCCTGATGTGGGATTCGCCCCATTATAATAAATATTGTTATCAACCTTTCCTGCTGTAGGATTGCTTGCAAAATAAGCTGGATAATAGCTTCCATTATATGTTATGAAGATATTATTCTTCACAAAAACTTCAGTAGAACCTGAACTATAAAAAGCACTATTAGGGGATACAACAGTTGTACCATTCATTATAACTGTATTGTGGTAAACTCTGGTAGGACATAATGAAGAGACATTTCCAATGTTTATGCCATAAGTTCCTGGATAATCTTTACCAATTTTAGTACCTATTATTACATTATTGAAAATTTTGGGAATTGCAGTTGTAGCATTAGCAACAGAGTTATAAAAATAAATTCCGGTTCCTCCAAAATTATAAACTTTATTATAACTGATCTCATGAGCAAGGCTTGTATTTGAACTTAAGTTATTGAAAGAACTAATTCCATAAAACCCATAATTTTGTCCTAAAACATGCACGTAATTTTCTTTAATTAGGATTGGATTATAAATAAATGCCAAATAAATACCAGCAAAATTTGAATTCTCTATATAATTTCCACGAATTAGAATTCCTCTGTTGTATAAACTATTTGAACAACCATTCATTACAATTCCATAAGCTCCACCAGTAATATAATTACTATCAATTATACAAGAATCTGCCCCAGTTGCTACAATTGTAGGACCATCATCACTTCCCGAAAAAACAATTCCTCTGCCAAATGTATGTACGCCAGATAAGATTCTTGGTAAAACTATTTTATTATTTACAATTTGAATCCCCGAAATATTATAAGTTAAAGTATTACCAATTACAGCAATTCCGGAACCCATTAAATTATTGTTTCTAATTGTTAAATCCCTGAAAGTAATATTGGAGGATTGATTTACTAAGATTATACCACCTGTTTCATCACCACTTAGAATTACGCTGTCTTTGTTTATCCCTTTAAAAATTACTCGATTTGTTTTACTTGAACCTAATATTTGTCCATTAATAATTAAACTTTCAGTATAATTTCCTGGTCGAATTTCAAATGTAACTGGACCAGAAACTCCATACTTTAAAGCTTCAATTGCATCGAAAGGAGTTTTAAAATCAGGGTTAACTCCACCAACAGAATATATCCCGTTTAAGGATGT
Organism: Bacteroidota bacterium; assembly: GCA_027487625.1. Lineage (GTDB taxonomy): Bacteria > Bacteroidota > Bacteroidia > UKL13-3 > UKL13-3 > CAISCU01. Next base: position 13,527 of record JAIYDG010000409.1, on the reverse strand, counting down.
CCAAATTGTACTTTTTAAGGTATCATTTTCTCTAAATCCATCAGGAAGATTATTGGGCATTCCCGTATAACAAATAATTGCATTTTTAGCTACAATGTTTATTTGATTTGAAGCAGAAAAAGTAACAGTATCTAGTGCACAATTATTTAAGGTTTTAATTTTAGTAATTGTAACAGGAGTTCCATTATTGTTTTTATAGCCTGCAGAATAAGAGTTTATTGTATTTAATCCAATGTTTTTAACTTCAAAACTTAAATCCTGATTTCCCAATACCAATGGAAAGGAATTAGTAAGAATTCTTGTTACTGTTAAATTATTATCTAAGATATTTTTAAACTGGTAAGCACCTAAACTTGGACTTAGACTAAATGTATCACCTTCCATATCCAAAGGCACATCACTTTTTAAATTAAGTCCTTGACCATTGCAATTATCCTTTAAATGTAAATCTCCAAGAATGGCCGGATTTGAAACAAAATTCGGTTTTGAATTATAAGACGAATCACCACCTCCAGATTGTGTTTTATAAGAAGCAGGAGATAATGCAGACCCCCTGAAAACTAAGGTTCCGGTTGTAGGATTTGAACCATTGTAATATAGATTATAGTTAATAACGTTACCAAAAGGGTTAGTATTAAAATAAGCAGGTACAAATGTCCCCCCAACAGTAGCAAAAACATTATTTTTCACTTCAACATAATAAGTACCCGTGCTGTAAAAACATGAGCTTTTTGTAACACTTGCCGTTCCATTCATTACAACTGAATTATGAAACACCTTAATTCTTGCTGAGGTTATTCCATTCACGAAAATTCCATTACAAGCTGTTGTATTAGTAAATTTTGATGAATTGATATCATTACCATAAATCAATAAAGGAGCAGTATTGTTATTGAAAACAGGATTGCTAACATAAATCCCATATCCATTAAAACCATTAATTTTATTGAAATTAATTTGAGAAGAATTAAGTAAATCAGTATTTTGATTACTTGATGAGTTAATGCCATAAACACCACTTTGATAACCAAGCATTGAAATATTATTATAGGAAATCTGTAATGGATTGTAAACATTCGAAACAGTTATACCAGTGCCGTTACACCATTTAATTTCGTTCCTAAAAATTCTTATATCTTTATTATGAAGTGAATTTGAATTTCCTGAAAAATTAATTGAATTGTTTCCTCCAATAAATTCATTTGAATCAATCCATATAGAATCTGATAACATGGGGATAGACAATAGTCCAATTTCGGAACCACTTACTATAACTCCAAAAGCATTGTATACTGTACCGACCTGATTTGGGACAATTATCTTATTGTTAGTAATTCTAATAGTTTTCGAATTTCCTGTAATTGATATTCCTGAACAAGATTCTGATCCTGCCAGATTGTTTATAGTAAAATTTTTGAAAATGATATAACTACCATTGTTAATGTTTAAGACATATGATTTTGGCGCGTGGGCTTCAATCAAACAAACATTTTTATCAAGGCCATCAAACGTAATTGTATTTATTAAACTAGCACCATCAATTCCTTGAATTGTAATCGGAGTTGAATATTTTCCGGGAGAAACAGTGAATTTAACAGGGCCACATATTCCTGAAGTTTCCATTGAATTAATGGCAGATTGGAATGAAACAAAATTTGTATTGCCTGAACCAGTGGGATTAATAGTATAAGATCCGGCCATTGCCAATTTTTTATTGATAATGATGGTATCATTCCATCTTACAGAATCTAATACACCATTAGGATGACTTGTCCAAACTTTAATTTTTGTGCTGGTAAAACTAATTGGTGTACTGCCCAAATTTACACTAATACTGCTGTTTCCTGAACCATCAAACGTATCCAAGCTGTTTGAATTAACATAAATACTTGGTTTTGTAATTCCATTAACCGACCAGTTAACCCTAAAAGAATCAATTCTGTTCTTTCCAAAATTTTGAATTTTAGCAACAATATTCTCAATTGGGTTGCAGGCAACGAAAGGAGAATCAATTGATAAAACTCCAATATTGTTCATTCCTTTTTCTTCAAAAGAAAAACCAAATCTTAATTGTCCGGTAGCAATGTTTGGCACTCCCGAATTTACTGCAGCTCCATATAATCTTTGAAAACTAGTTCCGGTATTGTGTCTAAGACTATTTCCAAAACCACTAATTATGTACATTTCCACAACTAAAGCTTTAGAAGGATCATAATAAAATGGCGTTTGAAGGGGAACTTCTATAAAATCACCCGCATTTACACCAGTAATGGTATAATTTGCTTGATTATAGACTGTGGATAATCCTGAAGCCCATTTTTGAGAAACAAACTTATCTGCTTTTTCTAGTGATTTAGGTTGACCTAATCTAATAGTAAAATTAGTATAAGAAGTGGATGAATAAAGTATAGGACCTAATTGAAAATAAACTTTTGTAATTTTTTCAGGTATTGCCTTTTTTCCAGTAGAAACACCGCCTTTGTAAAATGAACCGGGTGCATAAATCCATTGGCAATCATTACTACCAGTTAAAAAAAGAGGTACTTGCTGGTCTAACTGAGTTGGAGTTGCTAAATTGATAAAAGTTGGGGTACCTGCTGTTTGTGATTTAACCAACAAGCTTGATGCTAAAATTATTAGCATTGTAAAAATCTGTTTCATTAACTATTGTATTTTATAATCTTAATTGAAAGTTTGATTTGCTCCAATAAAGCTTATTAATACAAACAATTGGGGCAAAAGCTATGCAATTTAAAAAAAAGGCCGAATTATTGCAATTCTATATCCCTTTCACCCTCGAATACCTAAAAGTTTTATAACAACATGAGGTATGAATAAGTAATGAATCTTTGCTTAGCTCATAAACTCCTTTTGTATAACCCGTGAATCTAGATTCTTCATTATAAAAATCGATCCTGATATTTTTTCCGCTGTGTTTAACTTTAGTTATAGGATTGATAAAACTTGTATCAGGATTTAAAGTTATAATACCCGTTTGAAAAGGAACAATTTGCATTTTACCATTTAATTCAATTGGAAAAATTCCATGAAGCTCCTGCACTTTGTTAGCATTTATTTGCCAATAATTAAAACCAGCATTTGTCATCCAAGAAAAGCCAGTAGAATCAAACTTCCAATTTCCATCTAAACCTGACTGTAACTCAATTTCCTTGTCTTTTTTGCAAGCTGAAATAATGAAAATAGAAAGTAATAAAATGATGAAGTTTTTCATGGCCAATGGTATATACAAAAATAGATTTTCTTACAAAAAAGAAACCTAATGAAGTCTTAATTTAATTAGCTTAATAAGGCTCTCTTATTTTTGAAATCAAATTTCTATTCTCCTTTTGGATGCAAAATAAATGTGAGTTATAAACCAACATAAAGCAGTAACAAATCCTTAATTGTTTAGGATTGAAGGATAATTAAGTCATTTATTTTTATAGCATATCAATTTTAAATGTGTGGATTTATTGATATAATTGTTTACCACTTTTTACCCCTAGGATTCATTGTATTTTTTTGATATGATTGAAGAAACACATGTGATAGGGAGAAATATTGTGAAACTATTTCAAACAAGAAAATTAAAGGAAAGAAATAAAATTATATGAAAAAATTTATCGGTTGGATATTGATTATTTTTTGCTCATTCATGTTATTGATGTTAGCAATCTCTTTAATTGCGATTATTCCCGGAGTTATGGATTATAGCTTTATGGAAAAAATTTCAACTAAAGAAATTATAACTTCTTCTATTGGATACTTCATGATGTCACTTGTATTTATATTCGGTTTAAAAAATGGGTTAAATAAAGTTAAAAAAGACAAAGAAATTGAACCAATCAATTACGATAAAGAACTTAATCTCAATTTGAGTGGAAAAATTGATTACAATGATTACAGAAATTTGATTTTAGGATTAAGTTTCAAAAATCCGGTTTATTTAATTTCGTTTGGGATTACTCTTTTGTTCTCTATGAATTATATTGCATATGGAGAAAATATAAATGATCAGTCTAATTTCAAGTATCTTACGTTTATATTTATTGGATTATTTTTACTTACTTGGATTTTCACCCTGAAAAAAATTAAAAATCTTTACAATACAAATAGTCTTTTTCACGAAAAACTAAACTATATATTGACTAATGAATCACTACAAATTAAGGGTGATTCTTTAGATTCTACTCAGAAATGGACAAGGTTCTATCAGATTAAAGAATCGAAAAAATTCTTTTTATTTTTTCAAGGAAAAGAAATTGCAACTTTGATTGATAAAAAAATGTTTTCAGAAGCTGATTTAATAGAATTTCAAAACTTTATTCAATCCTTGAATATTAAGAAAATTTAACCAATAAAATATCCCCTATAAGTTAAATAAAGCTTGCTGAATTTTAAAAACAAATCTTACAATCGACCAAATGGATTAGGCTTAAATATTGAAGCTAGTTAGGGCCCGCTGAAAAAGACAGAAACAGGTCAGATTTTAGACGCTGCCAAAATAGATGTATATATAATACTTCAATTTGGAAGCAACGACAAAGATGACCTTGTTTCTGTCTTTATTTAATTTGAAAACTAATTTTACTTTATGCAAGGATTTTAATGAAATTCTGCTTAAAACCTTGCATTAAGCATATTAAAACCTAATCCAATTAATTGACAATAAGTACTAATAAAGATTTTCAGCAGGCCCTAGTTAGACTATTCTAGCTAGTAACCGCTTTAAAAAGAAAATCAATGACAGAACTCCGAAGATATAAAGGACAAGCACTTCCGAGGCAAGCTTACATGACGGAATTTTGCGTTGTATGTCCGAAGTGTAATCAAAAAGCAAAAGTTACTGTTGAAAATCCTTATATCTTAAATAATGCAAAACTTCAATGTAGCAATTGCAAGCTTATAGAAAAAGAAGAAGACCTAATCAGATACAATGTTATCGTAAAAAGAAACTGTTTGAATTGCGGTAAAACTTTTGAAGTAAACATTCCAAATAGAAAAGAAAAACTTACAGAAATGACCGTAAGTTGTCCAAACTGTAATGAAACTAAAAAATATAAACCACGCAATGACAAGTATAAGCTTAGCTATAATAAAGAATCTCCAAGAGACCCTATCTTTAAACTTTCATTATGGTTTCAATGCGATATTAAAGGAAATACATTGTGGGCTTATAATAGAAATCACCTGAGTGAAATTAATCATTATGTTTCGTCAAAACTACGAGAACGAGAAGACACAAGCTATTCGACAATGGTTGAAAAACTTCCCACATTTATAAAAGTAGCAAAAAACCGAGACGCTATTATTAAAGCAATTGAAAAGCTAATGAAAAAATAAATGGCCTCTAACAATACATTTTACAAATAGGTAAACATAGGTAATGTTATGATATCTTGTGTGCCTTGAGAATGAAACTCATTAATACTTAAAACGTTTCAAAATGAATTAAATAAAAATCGTTTTTAGCTTATAAACAAGGCTTTTAAGAATCTAGATAAAGTTTCAATTCTATAAAATTTACATTCATTTTATATGCAACAATTTTTATCGCTAAGCCACCATTTCCCTTATGATTCATTTATTTTACCAATTTAAGAAAATGTCAATTTTACTTTCATTTTTGGTGATTTATTGATAATCTTGTTGTAGTACTTTTCTACCCTAAGGTTTTGATTGTTTGATTGTTTAGGTGGAGAATGAAAAACGAAAATAAACCCATATTGGTAATTTTATGAAGTACAGAATATTAATTTTCTGCATTAGCATTTTATTTGGTTGCAAAAAAGACAATCTAATTGAGATGCCTTTGACATCAGGGGGTCAAGAGAAAAATACTTGGCAAAAATTAGACAAGTATTGGAATATTGATTTAAACATTGAGAACTCTTTTGTTAATGATAATATCCTCTACTTGATTTCAGATGGAGCGCTAATTGCCATTGACAGTAATAATAATTTAGTAAACTACACCCCAATCTTATATAAATTAAGTCCAGCGTTTTATTACAAACCAACTTATAATGAAAAATATGTAGTTCAAGTAAACTCAGATAAACGTTCAATTTTTGTTTTTGAATTTAAAAACCCTCAAATCAATAAAAGAATTCTTATCGACCCCAACTATCCAATAGATGCTTTTGGTCAGCTAAGCTCAAACAACAAATTAATCATTGGGTTAAACACCAATAAAACCATCTTATTGAGTTTTAAGAACAATGAAAATGAAATAAGCTATACAGTTGATACGATTCAAACTAATTCTAAATCCTCAAGAATATATAGCACAGGAGAAAATCATTTTATTACCGCTATTGACCAATGGACAACAAAATACAACAACAATGCTTCAACCTTTGAATCAATAGGAAATTTTAGAATAAGTAATTCAATCACAATTAATGATACCATCTATGCAACATTATTTTGGACGAGATCAAGTGGTGATGGATTAATCTTTTCAACCGATAATGGTGCTACTTGGACACATTTGATTTCAAATATTCGATTAGACTATTACTATCTACATAAACTTCAAAATGATATGTTGTTTAGCTTTTACAGATCAATTTTTCGTTTACGTTTCGACTTTACAAAAGGCACATACACTTTTAGTCAAATTAACAATAAAGGTCTATTAGAAAATTTAAACCAAGAAGAAGTAAATAGTATAGTTAAATTAGGCGATAAGGTTTTTGCTTCAACAAGTAAAGGTTTATATTTCGCTTACTATGAAAGCATTAAGTAATACTGCTTACACATCTACTCTTGAATGTTTTGTGCTTATAGAAAGTTCTGTTCCATGCACAAAATTTTGGTCTAATGAAGCTCTTAAATTAATTAGAAAGTACTTTCCAAACTAATCCAAATTAAAATGGGACATATAAAAGAACCAAATGGCGTAGATTTTTTTGTTGATCCAACTCCTTTATCAAATGAGGACAGACAACTAATTAGCGATTTAATTGCATATTACAATAGGACTGGAAAAAAAATGCCCTTAACAAAAGCAACATCTAAAAAGAGAGTATCAAAACCCAAAAAGACTTCTGTATCATAAAATAAGATTCATTAATAATAGCATGAATAAGAAGCAAGGGCCATAATAGCAAATTTGCAATAGGCGAACAATTCTTATCTGTTTGAAAGGATTTAAAAGGTTGATTAATTCCTTTCCCTAATTTACATTTGAGATTAAAGGCACATCCAATGTAAATGTGCAATACCTTACCAGAAAGCTTATGGAGACAACATTTAAAATCCCACCTCTAGGAATCAGAATTGCTTCAGCATTCGTGGATCTTGTTTTATTGACTCTTGTAAGCAGAGTTATAATATTTCTCGCAGCCTCTTTACTGCGTTCTTCTAATTCAGGAGAAACATCAAATGATGACTGGTATCTCGACCCATATCTTATGCTATTAGGTTCAATAGTAATCATTTTGTTATCATTGTTTTTAATTAAAGATATAGTTAATGGACAGAGTCTAGGGAAAAGATTATTAAAACTCCAAATTGTTAATTATTCGACAAGAAATGTAGCCTGTCCTATTGAATGTGTTTTAAGAAATCTGACTCTCCTACTTTGGCCATTGGAAGCCCTTTTCATCCTAATTTCACCATCGCGCAGATTGGGAGACAAGCTTGTAGGTACACAAGTTGTTTTCGAAGCAATTAATACATCCTCTCCCTTTAATTGGATAAAATCGCTTGTAGCAATTGCACTTGGATTGTTAATCACAAGCATGTTTGCTGGAATTTATCTCTTTCTGCTATTCTTAGTCATGACCTGATTTACATTTGATTTCAAACACCAGCCCAACCAAATCGTTCATTGAATTACGACTTATACAAAACAAATAAACTCTAAGAACAAATATATTTATGTACAACTTTTCATACTTTAAAGAAAAAGACAAACAAGCAATTTTAGACTTCATTGAAGAATATCCATTTGCATTTATGACAGGTAGTTTTGCTTCTGGTGAACAGGTTGCAACTCAAATCCCTATTTTATTAGAAGAACGTGATGGTGAGTTGTATTTACAAGGACACATTATGAGAAACACCGACCATCATAAAGCATTTATTGAAAATCAGAATTGCTTACTTGTATTTACTGGACCAAATTGTTATGTAAGCGCATCTTGGTATAGTAATCCACAAATTGGTTCTACTTGGAATTATATGAGCGTACACATACAAGGCCAAGTAAAATTTATGACTGATAATGAATTGGTAAATTTCATGAAAAAACTAACATTAAAATTTGAAAAAGGGAATACTCAATCTCAAACATTTTATGACAATTTACCCGAGCATTTTTTGAGTAAAATGATGCCTGCGATTGTAGGCTTTGAAATTAAAGCAGAGAAGCTTGAAAATGTTTTTAAACTAAGCCAAAACAGAGATGAAAAAAGTTATGACAATATCATATCAAAACTTAAAGAAAATGGGGATTACAGCGCTATGATAGCCAAAGAAATGACAAAAAGAAAAGTTGCACTTTTTCCAGAAGGTGTTGAATGGGACGGTTCACGTTTTGATTCTTAAAAGAGAAGAAAGTGGAAATAAAAAAACTCAATTCCGACAGTTTAGCAGAATTCAAATCCTTACTTGAAATATTTAAAGAGGTTTTTGAAAATGATGAGCCTATTGCTAATGATGAACAGTTGGAAAAATTACTCATTAATCCAGACTTTTTTGTGTTTGTCGTATTGTTAAATAGCAAAGTTGTTGGTGGACTTACAATTTATGTACTACATAGGTACTTTGGCACAAAACCCATCGCATATATTTATGATGTTGGGATTAGCCCTAACTTCCAAGGACAAGGTTTAGGCAAAGCGCTCATAGCAGAAGTGTGCAATTTCTGTAAACAAAAAGACTTTGAAGATGCTTACGTAGAAGCAGAAAGTGACGATATTGACGCAGTAAGTTTTTACAAAAAAACAAAATATAATTCCGAACTTAATGCAATACATTTTACGTATCAGCTTTCAGATAAACATTAACAACTAAAAACCAAGAACTATTATGTTCCATCATAAAAATCTAACAAATGGCCATATTAAAGAAATCTAACAAGATAAAGGAACCTGACAAGTATCCTGAAAATACACAAGGCGACTTTTATGTTAAAAACCAAGCTTGTATTGCTTGCGGAGCACCTGAATCTGTTGCACCAGATTTAATTGAGCATTCAAAAAAGGAATATGGACATTGCTATTTTAAAAAACAACCACAAACACAAGACGAAATTAATAGAGCAATTGAGGCAATAGCTGTATCTTGTATTTCAGGACTGCGTTATGGTGGAAAGGATGAAAAAATATTAAAGAGATTATATGAAATAGGAGAAGCTGAACAATGTGACCATAAACCAATTGGTATTTACAAAATGTCTATTTGAACTAAGCTTATATTCCTTTACCTTGTTACTATCAAGAAACTCTCTGACAATCTTAAATCACAAATAGTAATAGACATACCTCATATCAAAAATGAAATATTTGCCTATCATACAAACGACCTTAGCTATTTTGAGTTTAGCTCTAAATGAACAGCAGGTTTTACTGTAGTAATCTATAAAAGTAAATATGCAAACCATTAATAGTAACCGAATGACGACAACATCAATCAAACGACAACTTCTCTTTCAAACAATTTCTTTGCTTACATTTTTACTTTTCTTTTCAGGAACAAATAAGAATTATGCGTCTTTAGAAATTAGCATCAAAGATTGTAGAAGTAACAAACTTGAATATTTAGATGAACTATTTATAATCAAGGACAATAAGAGAATAAAATCGCTCAAGCCTGAACACAATTACATTCAAACGCTCACTAAACTAGACTTAGGAACTTATTTTCTGGAATATAAGTCACTCTTTGGAAAGACAGAAAAAAAGAAAGTAACAATATCACAGTTCAAAAAATATTCTGTTGACCTTTGCATGGATTACATTAACTATTCCAAAGAAACATACAAACCAATAATTGACCAACTCCAAGAAAAAGAAAATTATAAAATTCTTATGTCATCCCAAGGTTGTTTTCATTCAAGCGCTGATACTTTAATAATTTTTAGAGTTAATAACACTTACTCTGCAACATGGAAAACCAAGAAAAAAAATCTGACCAAATCAGACATTGAAGCCATTCGCCATTTCGAAATTGAATTAAATTATATGAATGTTGATGCATGCACTACGACAGACACTTATACCATAATTTATAAAAACAAAACCAAAAAAATAGAGGATGGAAGTTGTGACTGGAATGGCGACAATTACTTAGAGAAAAAACTTTTTGGAACACCATAACAGTAAAACGGTGCGCTGCTAACATCACATTTGCAAATGGCTTGTTATTCGTCTCCTATTATGTGTAATTTAGTATTAACTTAATCGTTTACCTATTCTGCATCTGAGTCTAAACCAGGGACCATTGCAAATGAATTAAACCTTATGAGCTATTTAAATTGACAATCTTTAAAATATGATTTCAAAATTCACTCTTTCATTTGCCTTAATTCTAAATGTTTTGACAACCTATGCTCAATCTCAAAAATATGAATACAAATCAAAATATGGTCAATTGAACTTTACATCAACTAGGACCATAGTTAATGATACAGTATTTATCGATAGTGGACTTCTTTGCTCATCAGACACCGCAAAAGTTTGTTCAATAACATTTAAGAAAATAAAGTTAGCATGGTTTGTTATGGTAGATGGGATTTGGCAAGAGTTTTTTAATCCGGTTGACAGTTTAATTAAGGTTGTTGAGTTCAAAAACGAGAAATTTATCTTGAAACCAATTGGTCATTCTATGAACTACAATGGTGTAAATTTGTTTAGTTTTATAAAAGAAGACTTGTATGTTTTTACAAATCACACGAGCACCCTTTGGTTTGACCCGAGCTTAGGAGTAGTAGTCATTGAGGGAGACGAGCAACTTATAAGACAGGACTTTGCAAAAGTCATGCGCAAATAAACAGCTGGTAAAAGCACTAACCCAAATGCTTGAGCTTTGAATTCCCAAAACAGTTTTGTTGAAACTTCACTCCTTTCCAGAAGTTACAAACCCCTCAAAAACCAAATAAACTCCTAAAAACTTTTAATGAATTAGAAGCTAATCTGTAAAAAAGCCAAAAACAAATTGAGAAAATTAATATGGCATCATATTCTTGTCCGTTTTACGGGATTTTAGTAGTTAATTAATTTGTCTCTCCTACTTAAATCTAATTATAATAGCAGGCCAATTAAAAATGTGCAGAACCTCCGCAAACACTCGATTTTTACACACGAAATAACAGCCCGCTACTAATTAAAACTTTCTTAGTTTGGGTTGATTTTTTCAATGATTACTTTAACTTAGAATATGCACACAAGCTCCATGATTGGACATAATCTTGCTTTCCCATTCATTCTTGAAAGCCAATTTTGATTATCTAAAATAAAATAGATTTGTTTCCAATTATGTTCTAAATGAACACTCTCAAAAAATACTATTAAGCCCTGGTTGGAAAAACTCCTTGGTAACAAATAAAGCTCTGAAGAAAAGGAGTTCCATCCTCCATTAATTCGCCTTGTAGATAGTAACTACCATCCGATTTCTTTTTTCTTAAATCAGGCAGCTGAAATGTATGTACACCGTCACCACCATAAGTATTTCCGATAAGTGCAAAAAGTGGTTCATTACTTACAATAGTTAAAAGTTGACCTTCACAAGCAAGCCACGCATTAGGTGCCCAGTTAAATGCCATTTGTACAATAGTTCCTATGTATTGTTCCATTATGTTTAATTATTTTTTTTTATAAAATTTAGATAATACAATTTTTTATAGACAAATCTAAAAAATTATTGTTCTAATTTTTCAAAACTTATAAAAATGCAGCAGTTTATTTTAACAAGAATCAAAGTTATTATACTTAAGCACCCCATAATAGAAGCACTTTGTTATGTTCGTTTTTTAGTTTAGGAAACTTCGTACTTTCATCTTAATTTTATTTTGGTTCATGCAAACTTCTAATACATGGAATCTAGTATCAAAGAAAGCCAAGTCCAAATTGAGAAACCATTTAAAGTAGTTTTGAGAGAAGAGCTAAGGATGTAAAATAGAAATTGAAGGATGATAGGGATTGTTTTTTTGAGGCAATTATTAACAGATAGTAAGTTCGTTTTTGGGCGTATATAAGCCTTTGTTCATTTTAAATTTATTGAATGTTTCGTTTTTAGTTTTGGTGGATTTTGGATATAATTGATTAAGCTTTTCTAACTAAATTAAATATTTTATTTGGGTGGAGATGTGTGAATAAATAAGTTACAAGCAATTATAAAGACATACAATGTTCAGACTATTCAAGAAGAAAAAAGAAGAATCGGAATCTTTTCAACCAAAATCAGATGAATATGATTTCAAATGGTATGACATTGGTGATGATAATCCTTACAATAAAAGAATTCTTGATATTAGAAGTTTAACTCAGACAATGCTTTCGTTTACATCTGATAAAGAAATTGCGGTCTTATTCAACAAACAAAGAAATAGTTACGGAGAAGAATTAATAAATATAAAACTGAAAGGTTCAAATTCAATATTGACGAATCTTGAATACCCTCACAATGGCTCAAAAATGGAAGGAGCAGGCTTTAAGGCAAAATGCATGGAAGACAAGTGGGATATTTATTTTTGGAACGGAATTATGTATTTAACGAGAAGTTGGACTGGAGAATTGATTTATAAAGCTCATACAAATGTAACAGCGACAAATTTTATTATTACCAAAATTGAATTCATTGAAAACGAATATACTCATGCTGATCCATCATTGGTTATTGACAATGTTCATTTTTTAGTGCTTTCACATGCTTTTGGAAGACTCTATCCACATAGAGTTCCAAGAGCATTAAAAACTGAGAAAGAAATAGCTTTATACTCGTTCAATCAGTTTGGACACAATTGCTGGTATGCAACTTATGACAATATCATTGACACTTTAATAACTCGTAATAATACAGAATAACAGTTTGTAACAACACATTTGCAATAGGCGTGCAATTCGTCTCCGTTTGACGGGATTTTAGTGGTTGATTAATACGACTTCACTATTTACATTTGATTCAAACGCAGGCCTATCGCTTATGCGCAAATCCTTAATGGCAATAGCTTAACAAGACCTAAAAATTAGACTGGTTTACAAAAATAATTATTGAATACAATGGCTCAATGGCATTTAGACGAGATAGAAAATTCACTTAATAATATCGGTTGGACAATTACTGAAAGAATTGAAGCTAATGAAAAGGACAATTACATTGGAGCATGGGTAATAAAACGAGGAACAGAAAGAATTGTGGATTTTGAAGGAATTTTTGATGGATTAGGAAATACTATAAAAGATCCGTCTATGAATAAAGCTTATGGTTGTGGTATCAAAGACACTCAAATCAGCTTGTACTTCTATAAAAAAGGTAAAATGTGGGACAATGACCTTAAAAAATTTATACATGAAATAA
>JAIYDG010000417.1 GCA_027487625.1 Bacteroidota bacterium | reverse complement strand
GCTCCGCCATTTTTTTTTTTTTTTTTTTGTAAGAGCATCCCAACAATATCCATTTTATTGATTTTGTCTTTTTTACCTGCACTAAAATAAACTGTCCTCCATTTAGGTGCTTCAGGAATTCTGAAAACAGCAGGTAATGAATCCTCCAAAGGTTTTTCATTGACAAATTCTGGCATAAAATCATCAATATCCAAAAGAAAATAAGCCATTCCACCTGCATTCATTCTTGCGGTTCTTCCATTTCTATGCACCATTACATCTAATGTTTGAGGCAATTGATAGTGTATTACAACTTCAATTTCAGGGATATCTAAACCTCTTGCTGCTAAATCAGTCGTAATTAAAATTGGAGTACTACCATTTCTCAATTTAATTAATGTTTTTTCTCTATCGATTTGTTCCAATCCACCATGATAAAAACCATGTGGAATTTTATGTTTGGCTAATTGCTCACTAATTCTATTAACAGCTTCACGGTGGTTACAAAAAACAATAACAGATTTACCCGATAATTTACCTAGTAGCAACATCAAACCTTCTAATTTATCATCACCTTGAACCCTTACCATTCTAATTTCTAAAGTATCTTCAACTGGTTTTCTGTTTCCGGTAAAATCTAAAACATGTAGATTTTTTATAGCAACAAATGGAGGAATTTGTTTTAAAGCAGTTGCAGATGTTAGAATTTTCTTTTTCAAACCTGATAAATGATAAAAGATATATTCCATTTCATCATAAAAACCTGCTTCCAATGATTTATCAAATTCATCTAAAACAACAGTTTCGGCATCTCTGAGTTCAATATTTTCTTTTCTAAGGTGATCTGCAATTCGTCCCGGTGTACCAACCAGAACTGCAGGAGGATGCGATAAATTATTTTTTTCAATACGCATTGGATGACCACCATAACAACAATTTATCTTAAAAGCAGTACCCATTTGTTTAAAAACCTGTTCAATTTGCAAAGCCAATTCACGGGTTGGAACAATTATAACTACTTGAACCCCTTCCCTATCTGGCTGCATTTTAGAAAGCAAAGGCAATAAAAAAGCCAGTGTTTTACCTGAACCTGTGGGAGATATTATTTGCAAATCAGCATATTTTTCAAAAGCATTTAAAGCTGCATTTTGCATTTCATTGAGCTCTTCAATCTGAAAATTGGCTAGTATTGGGTTTAAATTCATGGTGCAAAGGTAGTCATTGTAAAGCAACAAACATTTCATTATACCGATTCAGAACTTTTAGCTACCTTCGCCCCTCATTTTTAATCATCTATGATATCTGTTGCGAATCTGTCTTTGCGTTATGGTAAACGTGTTTTGTTTGAGGAAGTTGATGTGAAATTTACACCCGGAAACTGTTATGGTGTAATTGGAGCAAATGGTGCTGGTAAATCAACCTTCTTAAAAATTCTTTCTGGGGAAATTGATCCTACTACTGGACATGTTTCTATAACTCCCGGCGAAAGAATGAGTGTACTTAAACAAAATCACTTTGAGTTCGACAGCCACACTGTTTTACATACAGTAATGATGGGCAACAAAAAGTTGTTTGCCGTAATGGATGCAAAGGATGCAATTTATTCTAAAGAAGATTTTACTGAAGCAGATGGAATTAAAGCAGCTGAATTAGAAGAGCAATTTGCTGAAATGGATGGTTGGAATGCAGAAAGTAATGCCGCTCAAATGCTTAGTGGATTGGGAGTTTTAGAAGATAAACACCAAATTTTAATGAGTGATTTGAATGGTAAAGAAAAAGTTCGTGTTTTATTGGCACAAGCTTTATTTGGCAATCCTGATATTTTATTACTAGATGAGCCTACCAACGACTTAGACGTTGAAACTATCACTTGGTTAGAGAATTTTTTAGCTGATTTTGAAAATACAGTTATTGTCGTTTCCCACGATAGGCACTTTTTAGATGCTGTTTGCACCCATGTTGCGGATATAGATTTTGGTAAATTAAAATTATATCCAGGTAACTACTCATTCTGGTATGAAAGTTCTCAATTGGCTTTAAGACAGCGTTCTGACCAGAATAAAAAAGTTGAAGACAAACGTAAAGAGCTACAAGAATTCATTGAAAGATTCTCTGCAAATGCTTCAAAATCAAGACAAGCAACTTCAAGAAAAAAATTATTAGAAAAATTGGTTGTTGACGATATTCAGGCATCAACAAGAAAATATCCAGGAATTATTTTCAGACCTAACAGAGAACCTGGCGACCAAATTTTAAATATTGAAGGTTTAAGTAAAAAAACCTCAGAAGGAAAAACATTGTTTAAAGATGTTTCATTTATGTTGGACAAGGTTGATAAGGTTGCAATTTTATCAAAAGACCAATTAGCTATACGAGCATTTTTCAATATTTTAATGGATGAAAGCAAAGCTGATTCAGGAATTATCGAATGGGGACAAACTATAACAAAAGCTTATTTACCAAACGAAAATGCTTCATTTTTCCAAGGTGAATACAATTTGGTTGATTGGTTGAGACAATTTTCTGATGAAAAGGATGAAACCTATATACGTGGCTTTTTAGGTAAAATGTTGTTCTCAGGAGAAGAAGTTTTTAAAATGTCGAATGTACTTTCTGGAGGAGAAAAAGTACGTTGTATGTTATCTAGAATGATGTTGATGAATGCCAATTGTATGATATTAGATGAACCAACCAATCACCTTGATTTGGAATCGATTACAGCTTTAAACAACGCTTTAATTGACTGGAAACATGTTTGCATTTTCACATCACATGACCATGCATTAACTGAATCAATTGCAAACAGAATTATTGAATTAACACCAAATGGATGCATTGATAAACGTATGAGTTTTGATGATTATATCAATGATGAAAACATCAAAGAGTTAAGAGAAAAAATGTACAAAAATTAAAAAAATCTAAACTCATCAAAATCCTTCCAAATAGCTGATTTTGTTAAGAATAAATTCATGTAAATGTCTTTTATTCGCGTGATTTTATCAATTGATATGCAAAAGAATATTTTCTTTATTTTATTTATACTTATATACCTAAGTTCAAGTATTGTTCAAGCACAGCCCTGTACTCCAGGTAGTTCAAATGAACCGGTACCTACAAAATGTTTTGAAATTGTAAGCATATTAGTTGATGCTTGTGATGGTACAAACGAGGGGAAGAACGAAATGGTTAGATTAAGGATTGGTCCAAATCCTATTACCTTAAGTTCACTTAATGTTGGAAATTATGTTACTGGAAATGTGAATTGGGGAAATAATGCTCCAAGTAATGACTTTCAAGGTTGGTCAGGAATTACAGCCACTGTTACTAATAAGGTAGCAACAATTAATAACAGCATAAAAGCAAAGGGCAATTGTGGTGTTTTGATTCCATTAGCACCATCAAACCAAATACCTGCAAAATCTAATTTTTTAATCATAACAAGTACAGCTTTTAATCCAAGTGCACAGGATTTTAGCAATCTTCAAGATACATTATATGTTGCCTTTCAAATTGCTGGAAATACTGATGGCCATTTTTCAAATCATGGTAGTGCTTCAACAAGAAGATTAATTTTAAGAACAAACAGCTCTTGTGCAGATACCGTTATTTATGACAGAAGTGACTTGATCAAGCAAGACCAAACTGTAGGTGATGAAGATGGAGGAACTGTAAATTTTAGTTTTTCTGGTGCTGCCACCTATGTTAACTATGGCTGTGCAGTTCCAATTGCACCAATTAATATAGATGCTGGAACTGTAGCTGGTCCTTATTGCCAGGGAGCTACAGTTAATTTAAATGGAACCTACTCTGGAACCAATTGTTATTTTTGGTATCCTGAAAATAGAAGTAGTGGTTCATTTGCTGATTCTACAAATAAGCTAACCCAATTTAACATATCATCAGGATTTACCGGAACTGCTAAATTGTATTTCAGAGCACAAGTTAATTGTGGTATCATTAAAGATTCAGTGAGTTTTACAGTTAATCCTTCAGGAGTTACTTTAGATATTACTACAAACGATACAGTTTGGTGTAATAAAAATTCTTTCCCATTATTAGCAACAAGCAATAGCAGTAATGCATTAACATGGAGCACAAATGGGAAAGGAAGTTTTAGTTCAACCAGTACTTTAGGCACAAATTATAATCCTTCATCTACACAAGATACAGGTTTTGTAATTTTGAGATTAAACCAAACTGCTTCATGTGGATTTCCAAAAGATAGTATTAGAGTAAGATTTACTCAGCCTAATGCAGATTTCATTCCTAGTGCAATAAGTGTTTGCAAAGGAGCAGCAAGTATTCAATTGAATCCAATCAATACAGGTGGAATTTTTAGTGGAAGTATTCATCTTAGTGGCAATACTTTTAATCCTTCAGATACAGGAACATTTTTCATTAAGCATAAGTACTCTCAATATAATTGTACTGATTCAATAACAAAAACCATTACAGTACTTCCTATACCTAATGCAAATTTTACTTTAACAGATACTGTAGTTTGTAAAAACTCAAATCCTGTTGTTTTTACAACGGCTCAATCCGGCGGAACTTGGAGTGGAACTGCGTTAACAGGAAATGCATTTAATCCTATAACAAGTGGACTGTTTCAATTCAATTATGTTATTAATAACGGCATCTGTAAAGACAGCATTACCAAATTCATAAGAGTAGTTGATAAAGCAAATTCAGATTTTGTAATTAGTGATACCATAATTTGTTCACTTGATGGTAAGGCTGTTTTAACACCTTTTAGTTCAGGAGGAACATTTTATGGAAATGGTGTAACAGGAAATATAATTAATGTTGGTTCTTTAAATGGATTGATTAATATAAAATATGTAATTGGTAATGGAACCTGTATTGATTCAACTATAAAAACAATTAGAGTTGTACAAAGAAGTAATCCTACATTTACAGCTAGTGATACATTAGTATGTATTGGTTCATCTACAATCAATTTTAACTTTCAAACACCAGGCGGAATAATTAGTGGAGCAGGATTAAGTGGAAATACTTTTAACCCTATTGCAATTGGAATTTACCCTATTCAGTACAAGGTTTCAAATGAAATATGCTCCGATTCAACCAATATTTCAATTAGGGTAATTTCGAAACCTGATGCTTCATTTACAGTAAGTGATACAATGGTATGTGAAGGAACTGAGTTAATTGATATAATTTCAAATACTGCAGGAGGAATCTTTACTGGAGCCAATATTAATTCAAATCAATTCGACCCAAAACTTTCTGGAGTTTATTTAATTCAATATAAAGTGAGCAATGAAGCTTGTGTTGATAGTACTCAAAAAACTATAAGAGTATCTCCAAAACCAATTGCTAAATTTATTTACAGTCCTAAAGAACCTGTAGTAAAAGATAGTGTTCACTTTACATTTACAGGCTCAAATGCTACTAAATATTTCTGGATTTTTGGTGATGAAAACAAACAGAATAGTTCTGATCAAAACCCAAGTTTCATTTATACTAAACCAGGTATATTCATTTGCAAACTCATTGTAAAAAATGATGATGGATGTATTGATTCAACTGAGGAAAGCCTAACAATAGCAGAAACAGCAACTCTTTTTGCTAGTAATATTTTTACACCAAATGGTGACAGTACAAACGATAGATTTTTTGCAATAGGAACTTCAATTAAAGAATTCCATATGTATATTTATAACAGATGGGGAGATATCGTATTTGAAAGTAATGATATAAATAATGGATGGACTGGTGAAAGTAATGGTAATCCTTGTCCAGATGGAGTTTATATGTATATCATAAATGCAAAAGGCACCAATGATCAAATCTATAATTTACACGGTACTGTAACCTTAATTCGATAAGATTTTTAAAATCAAAAAAGAGTACTTTTAAAAATTCCAATTGGTAATTCTAAACATATAAAAAATATCTAAACCGAACAAAAAGGGCTGATTGAAATTTCAATCAGCCCTTTTTGTTCGGTTTAAATTAACTCTATTTCCTATACCTTTTTAATCCGAAAGCAGCAGCGGCTAAAGCTAAAACACTAATACCACCATCTATTGGAACATCATTGGGTTCATCGCCATTATCAGGTACTGCGTCTATGTTTCTTGGTGCTTTTACGCCTGTTTGACCTTGTTTGAATGGGTCTGAAACACTTGGCATATTCACATTTTCCCTTGGATTTATATCATTGCCTCCTTGCGGACCTTGAATCATGATGCTTCCTCCATTTGAATTTGCTCCGCTTTTTTGATCAGTTTGAATTTCATCAAACTTATAATTTTGTTCTTTGTCATTGCCAAAGATATCATAGTTATTCTCTCTGCCTCTTCTATCTTCTCTTGAATAATCTACATTTCTATCTCTTTGATCATTTCCAAAATCACTCTTGAAGTTTTCCTGATAAAAAAAAAAAAAAAAATGCTCTTGATCATCTTGTTGAACATCTTCTTGCTCAGAATCCCTACTTTGTGCTTTTACTTGAGCCCCTCCTATCATTAAAGCTATTCCAACTATCATGATTTGTAGCAATTGCTTGCTTACTTTGCTTTTTTTCATTTTTACGTGAGATGTCCTATCTTAGTTTTTAACCAATTTACCTTTCGATACTTTGCCTAATTCATCTGTTACTTCTATAAAATATACTCCACTTGATT
>JAIYDG010000572.1 GCA_027487625.1 Bacteroidota bacterium | reverse complement strand
TAGACTCGGTTTTCTAATCCGCCAGCTGGCGGACGAAGGTTAGAGTCCTTCAGGGACTACAAAGCTTCAGGGTTTCCTGGAGCTTTTTTAGCTTTATACCCCTATGTTTACTGTTTACGTACTCTACTCCAAAAACTTCGATAAAATTTATATCGGTTATACTTCTAACCTAATTCAACGAATTTGGAATCACAATTTTGGTATGGATAAGTCTTTCACCAAAAATTTCAGACCATGGCTTGTTATTCATTGTGAATATTTTGAAACTAAGTCTGAAGCTATGAGGAGAGAAAAAGAATTAAAAACATTTCAAGGGAGAAAATTTATTCGAGAGACTCAAATTGTTCTCATGAAAAATTTAAATTTCATCTAAACGGTTTTCTAATCCGCCAGCCGGCGGTCGAAGGTTCGAGTCCTTCAGAGACTACTCTAAAGATCTTCAATGACGTTCTTTTTATTTTCTCTTTGCTTTCTAATCGAACTTTTGGAAGAGGAAAGTTCAAGTCAGTAAAGGACTAAGCTCATAGAACTGAAATTAGTGTTCAGTTAAAAAAATTACTCAATTAGTCAAAAAGAAACCAAACTATTCTTTTTCCCATCCTCCATTTTCTCCCCTTCATCCATACAAATTTCCGATTCATCCAAAAATATTGCAGAAATAACAAAACAATTAGAATCTTGCAGCCATGATTATAAGCATTTCAATAATATATGTGGCTTTAGTAATTTTTTGGGCAGGTAAAAATCAAAAAGATTTTTTTAAAGCTGATTAGTTATTAGGAAAATTTCCTTTATTCATGCTTTCATTATAAGCTGCCGAAATTTCTTCTAATTCTGCATACCAAGTAGCTCCATATTTTCTGATTAGCGGCTCTTTTAAAAACTCAAAAATCTTAACTTGTTTTTCATTTCCTAGTGAACAGGCGGCTTTGCAAATATCCCAACGGTGATAATTCAATCCTTCAAAATCCCCAACTTTAATTGTTCTTATTGGATACAAATGACAAGATATAGGCTTTTGAAACTCAGTTTCTCCCGCTTTCCAAGCGTTTTCAATTCCACATTGTAAGGTTCCGTTTTCATCTCTTACAACAAAATTACACTCTCCTGTAGGTAAGCAAGTTGTCACATTTTCACCATCTTCATCTATTTCAGAAAAACCGAATTTCTCAATTGCATCGATAGAAACCTGATTCAAAAATGGTTTAATTTTAGGATAATCATTTTTCAAAATCTCGACTTCTTCCTTGCTTAACGGGGCTCCAGCATCACCTTCAATGCAACAAGCTCCTTTACATTTACTAAGATTACAAATAAAATTTTTTTCTAAAATATCCTCAGAAATCAGCTGATCACCTAAAATTATCATGTCTGCAAGGTAAAACTTCAAGGTAAAAAGCACAAACTTTAAGCGAAGCCTTATCTTTGCATTTTCATGGAAACCCAAAAACTCATCGATATCAGATCGCTTAGCCACGAGCAAATCAAGGAAGCATTTGTTTCTAAAGGCGAAAAAGCTTTTAGAGCCAAACAAGTATACGAATGGCTGTGGAATAAATCTGCCTCAGATTTCGACCAAATGAGTAATCTTTCTTTTGAAACCAGAAACTGGCTAAAAGAAAATTATGTAATCAATCAAGTAAAGGTTGTCGACAAACAAATTAGCTCTGATAAAACCATTAAAAGTGGATTCAAACTACATGACAATCACCTTGTAGAAGGTGTTTTGATTCCTGCTGATGACCGCATGACAGCTTGTGTTTCTTCTCAAGTTGGTTGTAGTTTGACCTGCAAATTTTGTGCTACCGGAAAAATGGACAGAATTAGAAATCTGAATCCGGATGAGATTTACGACCAGGTTGTTCATATCAAAAATTGGGCAATGAAACACTACAATCAACCATTAACAAATATTGTTTTTATGGGAATGGGTGAACCTTTGTTGAACTACAAAAATGTATTAGCCGCAATTCAGAAAATTACCTCACCTGAAGGATTGGGTATGAGTAATGAACGAATCACAGTTTCTACAGCTGGTATCGCCAAAATGATTGAAAAATTGGCTGATGACAAAGTAAAATTTCGCCTTGCATTATCGCTTCATGCAGCTAATGATGCCAAAAGAAATCAGATTATGCCTATCAATGAAAGCAATAGTCTTGATTCTATTATTAAAGCACTTAAATACTTTTCAAATAATACCAGAAACCGCATCACTTTTGAATATATTGCCTTTAGAAATTTCAACGATTCAATGCAAGATGCTAGAGAATTACTTGCTATTTGTAAGGTTATTCCTGCTAAAGTAAATATCATTGAGTATAATCCTATAGGTGATGGACTTTTTGAAAAAGCAGATAAAAATCAAACAGATAAATTCGCCGATTTCTTAATGAAAAATGGTGTTCAAACCACTATCAGAAGAAGTCGTGGTAAAGATATAGATGCTGCTTGTGGGCAATTAGCCAATAAAAAACATGAGGATGCTTTGATTTAAAATCAATCAGAACAAAAAAATAAATAATTAGTTATATATACATATGGACCAAACATTTTTAGACGTATACGCAGAACAAACGCCGAATCCTGAAACGATGAAGTTTGTTTTCAATAGAGATATCCTTCCAAATGAAGCTTTAGATTTTCCAACAAAAGAGAAGGCAATTACATCACCATTAGCAAAGAATTTATTTGAATTCAGCTTTGTAAATGGTGTTTTCATTATGAATAACTTCGTTACCATTACAAGAGTTTCTGGAAATGAATGGGAAGATATTATTCCGATTACCAGAGAGTTTTTGAAATCATATATTTCTGCTGGTGAAAAAGTTGTTATTGAAACTTTTGAAAGAGAAAACCTAGAATCAGAAGATCCAATTATTTCTAAAATTCAAGAAATTTTGGAAACTTATATCAAACCAGCTGTTGAGGTTGATGGCGGACAAATTATTTTCAAATCATTTGATGAAGGAAAAGTAACTGTAGAATTACAAGGTTCTTGCAGTGGTTGTCCATCTTCAACAATCACCTTAAAAAGAGGAATTGAAGGAATGTTAACACGAATGGTTCCTGAAGTAAAAGAAGTAGTTGCTTTGTAATTATCCTACTTATAGAAAAGCCATTGAACCCAAAATTTCAATGGCTTTTTTTATTTTAAAACTGTCCAAACTAAATCCGACTCAAAACCTCTGGAAATTAAATATTGAGCAACTTTCTGCTTCTTTTGCCATTCTAATTTTAATTTAGATTGAGCCATTTTTTTTTCGGCTTCAAACTCTATAACCTTCATATAATCATCCTCATCAATTTCTTTCATGGCTTGTTTGATGCAATATTCAGAAATCTCTCTAAACTTTAATTCCCTTTTTATACGCGTTCTTCCCCAATGTTGGGTTCTGAATTTTCCTCCAGCATAAGCCTTAGCAAATCTTTCTTCATTTAAAAAGTTTTCACTAATTAAATGATAAAGTATCTGCTCTGCATCATTTCCCCAAACTCCCCATTCCGACAACTTTCTTCGCATTTCTTGCTGACATCTTTCTTGATAAGCACAGTAAGATTCAGCCTTAAATTTGGCTTGTAGTGGTGTAAATTTTTTCTGTTTCGCTTCTTGATCCATCTTTTTTTAAGCCACTTAACTAACTTAGCAGCCTATAATTATTGTGCAAAATAAACAATCTCTCTTTCTTCTTTTTAGTGCCAATGCAATTTCAGGATTCGCACAAGGTATAAGTATGCTCGCAATTCCTTGGTATTTTGCAACCCGACATGAAAGTACTTACTTTTCAGTATCGTACGGTTTCATTACGATTCTAGTGATGTTTTTCGGTTTGTATGCTGGAACTTTAGTTGATAGATTTAGCAGAAAAAACAATTTTCTTTTCACCAATTTAATCTGCTTTTTATTGATTGGTGGAATAGCAACTTTAGGTTATTTTCAGGAACTCCCTAGTTTTTTAATCATCTCGGTTTTTGGGATTACCATGCTTAATTACAATATCCACTACCCTACTTTGTATGCATTCGGACATGAAATTTCGAAACCGGAAGAGTACAGTAAAATCAACTCTTCAATAGAAGTAGTTGGACAAAGTACCTCCATTTTATCAGGAGCTTTTGCTGGCTTATTACTTGAAGGTGTAAGCAAAGGAAATGGCAAAATATTTGGCTTTTATATGAATATGCCTTTTGAAATTAAATCATGGGGAATTCATGAAATTTTTATGCTTGATGCCGCAACTTATTTACTAGCATCCATTCTCATTGCTGCAATAAAATATACCCCAGTAAAAAAATTTAATCCTGAATTGGGAAGTTTATCACAAAGAATAAAATCGGGATTTTCTTATCTGAAAGCGCATCCCAAACAATTGATTTTCGGACTTTTTTCCTATTTTGTATTTGCAGCGCTCATTGTAAGTATACATGCTCTTTTACCCATTTATGTTGAAAATAGGTTAAACGAAGATGGAAGTGTATTTGCTGCAGCTGATTTGGTTTATGCAATTGGTGCATTATTAGCAGGCTTGTTAACTAGTATTGCATTCAAAAATACTAGTCCTGTAAAAGCTGTTATTATTTTAACATTTTTGGCTAGCACACTGTATTTTATGGTTTTTGCATCATCAAGTGTTCTCATACTTTATTTGTTTAGTTTGTTGATGGGAATAAGTAATGCCGGGACCAGAATATTAAGATTAACCTATTTATTTAACCATGTTCCGAATGAATTAATGGGAAGAGTAAATAGTATTTTTAATATGGCCAATGTTTTTATGAGAAGCTTGTTTATCTTCTGCTTTTCAATTCCGTTTTTTACATTTGGTCAAAATATTATTTATGCCTTTTTGGCATTGGCAATTTTTCTATTTGTATCTGGCTGGGTTTTGGTAAAGAGTAAAGATTGATGGTAATTTTATGAAATATAAAGCATCTAAAATAGCAGAAATTTGTGGTGGAAGTTTTATTTCATCAAATGGATTTAATCCGGAAATAGATCATTTATTGATTGATTCCAGGAAAATCATCTCCTCTGAAAGTGCTTTATTTATTGCTATTTCAGGAGAACGACATAAAGGAATTGATTTCATTCCTGATGTTTATCTTGCCGGAATCAGATGTTTCTTTTTAAACAAAAGTGAATGGAAACAGGAATACAATAATAAATTTATAAATGCCTGTTTCATATTGGTTGAAAATACACTTGAAAGTTTTCAATCGCTTGCTAAGTATCATAGAAAATCTTTTCAAATTCCAATTATTGCAATTACAGGCAGTAATG
>JAIYDG010000625.1 GCA_027487625.1 Bacteroidota bacterium | reverse complement strand
GACCTGGAGTTCGTATTGGCCCTTTGCCATATTTTCGATTACAAAGGATCCATCTTCGGCACTGATGGCGCCCCAGGCTGTACCCTTCATCTGTACATGAGCGTAAGGTAACGGGTTGTTTTCATGCAGGATTTTGCCCTGCAAACGAGCAGTTTGGGTGAATGCAAGCCCTGGAAACAGCAAGAGAAAAAGGAATGTATAGCGAGCCAACATAGGATTGAGTGATTTTAGGGAAATTCTAAATAAAGGTAAGCAGAAATTTTTATTTAGGCAAGTCTAAATAAAAATTTCGTGTCGTCATTTTAAAAAAAGGTGCGCCAAATTTCAAAGCAATTGTCGTATTTTTGCAACAATACTTTTATGAAAAACCTACTTATGCACTTGATAATTAAACTCATTAAAGAAATAGTTATACGCTTTATTGTTTATTCCTCAATTCCAGCATCAGGGCTGGTTGCTCAAAGCACTATTTCATTGTCAGGCAAAGTATACAATGAGCTGAATAAACCTTTAGCGGGGGCATTGGTTGTCTACAAAAGTCAATCCAGCTTTCAAACCGTAAGTGATTCATCTGGCTTTTTCCTGATTGAAGTACCGGATACCCAAGGTGTCTTACAAGTGTATTTTCCAGAGTTAGAAAGTGTTTTTATCTATCCCATTACAACATCCCAAGCATTAAGCATTCTTCTTAAAAAGCCAGCAATTGACATTGGATATGGGGCAAGTCCAAGCCAAAATGTGGTGGGGGCTATTGTACAGATCGATCAGACAAAACTCAATTACCTGCCCGTTCAACATGCACTTTACGGGCTCCAAGGTTGGGGAACAGGCGTGGATGTGGTGCAAAGCAGTGCTCGTCCCGGAGCATTACCTACGCTGACCTTACGTGGGAACCGCTCCTTTAGTGGCAGCGATGAACCTTTGTATGTTGTGGATGGATTGCCATTGGCTCAGGGTTTGGACCTTGATGGCTTGAATCCTGAAGACATCGCTTCTATTGAAATTTTGAAGGATGCAGCTTCAACTGCCATTTATGGGCTAAGGGCTTCAAATGGCGTAATTTTAATCAATACCCGCCGAGGGAGCACCCAAGCCTCCGGATTCAGTTATAATGCCTATTACGGGATAGCCCAACCACAAGTATCGACCCAAATGATGACAGGTGGAGAATTTGCCGAATACCGCCGGGAGGCATACCGCAACGGTAATTATTACACGACTCCATTTCCAAACCCAACACAAGATTTTGAGCTCTTTGGCCTTGTGCCTCAGATATGGGCATCCGTAGCACAAGCTTATGAATGGGACGACCAGACCAATTTAATCCCTAAATATCGGCCCGCTACTGCTGAAGAAAAAGCTTATTATGCACAGTGGAACATGGGGCCAATAGACCAGATTCCGGTGTATGATCCGGCGAAGGTTCGGACCACGGATTGGGGAAAACTGGTACTCCGAACAGGCCAAAAACAAAACCACCACCTCGCTTATCGGCACAATGGTCAGAAATATAGCATACTCTTTTCGTTGGGTTATTACAATGAACTGGGCGTACAACTCAGCCAAGGTTTTGAGCGCGTCAGCAGCCATTTTGCCCTGGATTACCGGGGCAAAAAATCATTTAAATGGGGCCTGAGTTTTAATGCCGCATTGAATCAGCAGGACTGGGGAGCCGATGTATACGAGCTTGCGCTCAACCAAAATCCTTTGGCCACGCCTTATGATGATGCTGGAAATATCTTAGTGCAGCCAGAGAAATACCAATTTCGATTTAATCCACTGCTCAGTGTTGAGGGTGAAGTGGATGAACGCAATACCCAACGGCTGTTGAGCCATGTTTACACCGAATTCAAGTTGGGTAAAGCACTAAGTTACCGCCTTAATTTGGGCTCCGATCTTCTATCTCAACAACGTGGGGTTTTTCAGGAAGCCAATACCCAGGCGCGCAGTGGTGGGTTTAAAATTGCTTCATTTGATCGATATCACCGTGCAAGTTGGTTGTACGAAAGCATCGTCAACTACAGTCGTTTGTTCCAAACCCGCCATCAATTGCAGCTGACCTTGGTGCACAGTTTACAAAATGATCGAAGGAATGATAAACTCCTGGAGAGCTTTAGTTTGCCAGAAAAAGTACAATCGTATCACTTTTTAAAAACCAGAGAGGCTAGTTCCTATATTTCTTCTATGGGCACACTCATCGCACGTAGCCCTTGGCATTCAGGGATGGCCAGGGTACATTATACCTATGCTAATAAATACCTATTTTCAGCCACGGCTCGTTTTGATGCACGAAAATATGCCCCTGAAGAAGAGCGCAATAAATTGCATTGGGCGCTAGCACTGGGATGGAAGCTTCACGAAGAAGCGTTTCTGAAAAACGCAACAATGGTTAATGAGCTAAAACTCCGAGTCAGTTATGGTTTGTTAGGGAAAGCGGGGAGTGGATTTTTTGGCAACGCAGATGGCTATTCCACCGAATATTACCAAAGTCAGCAAAGCAACCTTGGAGTAGATTTTACACTTGCTGACCATCGACTCCAGGGCAGTGTTGATTTTCACCACATCCGCAGCGCACCACAAGTACGCAGCCTATTGATGAGCACACCACCATATGTGATGCGCGAAGAGATTGGCCACATCCAAAATAATGGTTTTGAACTCTCTTTGCAATCCCTCAATCTTAAAAATCAGCATTGGCAGTGGACTACCCAATTGGTTCTGAGTGTAAATCGGGAGCGGGTCAAACTCCCTACCGGCAAGGCCACAATTGAGTGGGTCCACAACTATCCCAAAACTACCTATTTCAATCGGCAACCCATTGGGGTATGGTCTACTGACGAGGCTGCACAGGCGCAACAATACTTTGCTAAACCAGGCCAGGTCAAGTATGCGGATTTAAACGGCGATTTCAAAATTGACCGCCAGGATTGGACTGTTTTAGGGAGCAATGCCCCCGATTATCATGGCACCCTGTACAATGTGGTGGGCTACAAGAACTGGGAGTTCTCTTTTTTGGTGTATGCTCGGGTGGGGCAATTTATCCCCAATCGGTATTATAGCCCGGTATTGTACGGCAATACCACCGAAGCGCAGTTTGTTGCCCAACAGTATTGGACGCCAGCTCGTCAGGAAAACGTTCGATACTACTGGCCGTCCAACAGAGGGGTCAATGACATTGTGGAATCATTAAAATTTCAGGATGCTTCATTTGCTAAAATTCGCAGCCTGAGCCTCTCGCATCAATTTAGTAAAAATCGCCTGGCAAAATTGAAGTTGGCACAATTGAGTATTTCCCTAAGTGTTCATAACCCATTTTTAATCACAGCATACAAACTTACCGATCCTGAATATTTCGACCCTAGTTTGGACAAAAACAGGGTGTTTTTCCACCTTAATCCTGGCGAAAGAGCTTTGCTCCTTGGGGTCAAGGTAGGTTTCTAATACTCGATTGATTGACTATTACGCCCTAAAAGGGGAAGGCGCTTTTTTTTCCAAAAATTTAAAAGCTTAAATTTCAGCGCAAATAAAATTTTATTCTGAGAAATTCAAAACATACAGGACAGCACAGGAAGGTTTTTACACTAAGATCCCTTAATCTTGTCTTGCAATTTTTATTACTACTTGTCTTCTACTACATATTTTCTTTCCTACTACTACTTACCGAATAACCACTGGGAAGCCCGATGGGCTCTGGTCGTTTCAACTTCTAAACTGATCTAACTATAAACACTATGCACAGAAGAGAATTTATCCAAGCAGCCTCGGTAGCAGCCGGAGGTGTATTGGCAGCACCCAACTTGACGGGCATGCCCAATTTAGGAGCAAAAAAACGCCTCG
>JAIYDG010000026.1 GCA_027487625.1 Bacteroidota bacterium | reverse complement strand
GATTCATTACCTGCTGTTTTCAGAATTCCTGAAGCACCTAAATGGAGAACATTATATTTTAGTGCTGGTAAAAAAGACAAAATCAATAAAATGGATATTGTTGGAATGCTCTTACAAAAAGGTCAGTTGAAAAAAGAAGAATTAGGCAAAATTGAAGTACTTGATTTTTCAGCATATGCAGCTATACAAGCCGATAAAATTGAGAAAACAGTAAGTCTTGTTAAGGACGAAAAAATCAAAGGAAAAAAAGTAAAAATTGCTATTGCTAATTAAAGCTAATTATTCAACCAAGCTAAGCCATTCTTTTATAACTGCCTGTAATGCTGATTTTTTTTCAGCGACTTCTTCCAACTTTTTGAAATGCGCAATTTTTCTTCCATCAGGAAAATTGCCTTCTAAAATGCCTTTACCATCCGTGATTTTGGCTCCTGTGGGAAATACCAACATCACGTAATTTTTATTTAGATTCATTACACAAATATCCCTTTTATATTCTCTAGGATTAAATGGTTTCATCTCTCCGGTATAAAAAAAAGCAGGTGAATTCCATTTTATTTGTTCATCAATTTTTGAGTCTGTTGCCATTATTATATCTCTAACTGCATTGATAAGTGTTATCAAATCAGGATTTAAGCCTTCTAAAAATCCATCAACAGTTGTTTTCAAATTTGGAACCTTAATTTTCTTTTCTCTACCCATTTTTATTAAATCTAAACTTTTGCAATTTAAGTTGATTTGTTGGTTTTATGCTGATTTTAAAACCAAAGACAGATAAAAAAACAAGAGCCACCCATTTCTGAGTGGCTCTATGTGTTTTGTTTGGACCATGACAACCAAACAATTTTCTAGATTATTAAACTGAAATACTCAAATTTTAGTATCTCAATTTTATTATTTGATTACTACTAATGATTCTTTTCCAGCCAATTCATTATCAGCATAAACCATCACCATGTATTTTCCATCAGCTAAACTTGATGATTCAATTGCATATTTTCCTTCTGCAGAAAAACTGAAATTTTCATTCAAAACTTCTTGGCCTAATACATTGATTACTCTTACACTAATTTTCTTTCCAAATACATTTGTAGTGCTGATAGTAAATGCCCCATTACTTGGATTTGGATATAAAATCATTTCACTGTTGTTTTTAACAACTTCTTTGTTACCTGTAGGAGTGAAGGTTTCAATACTATTGATATTTCCTTGGCTAAATGGATCTTTTCCTAAAGCAACCATCACCGAATTATAACAAGGAGTAGCTTCAACAACAACTTCCATAGTAGCAGTATCTCTGCATCCTTCAGCGCCAACTGTTACCAATGTTACAGTGTAAGTTCCTGGATTGTTGTATTTTTTGTTGAATACAAAACTGTTGATTGAATCAGATGTTCCATCTCCAAAATTCCAATAGTTTTTCTTAATCCAGCCATTACCCATGAAATTAGAATGGTTATAGAAATTGAAATTATTTGTGCTTACACATTGTACAGGATGGTCAGTGCTAAATCCTGCACTTGGTCCGTTACCTGTTGAAGGAACAAATACAGATTTAGTAATAGAATTGCTACATCCAGATGCATTGATAGTAGTTAATGTAACAAGATAAGTTCCACCTGCTGCAAATCCTTTGTATGGGTTTTCTTGTGTTGATGTATTGCCATCACCAAAACTCCAGAAATATTTGTTACCAATACCTGAGCTTGTATTTAAGAATTGAACTTTGTTTGAACAAGTACAATTGCAATAAGTACTATTGAATGTAAAGTTAGCAGTAGAGTTGTTAGCTACTACATTAACAGTAACAGTTTTTGTGACGGTATCTCTACAGCCAGCATTGTTTGCTACGATTAAAGTTGCTTCAAAAGTTCCATTACTTGCATAAGTATAAACAGAGTTTGAAGTAACTGATGTATCAGCCAATGTGCTATTGTCACCAAAATTCCAGAAGTATTGTAGTCCGTTTTTAGATGTATTTACAAATACTGCATTTCCTGAACAAGAGCTAACTTGGAAATTGAAATTTGCAATTGGTGCATCCATAATTTGAATTACTTTAGAATTTACATCAGTGCAAGAACCATTTGATGCAACTAAACTAATGGTATGGAAACCTATGCCTGGATTAGGAATTACAACATTACTTCCACTTGCTACTACTACACCATTTAGCTTCCATGTATAAGAATTGGCATCAGTTGATGTGCTAGTAAGTGTAATATTATTTGTGCAAGCTTCAATTGTATAAGTAAATGATGCTTTAGGTAAAGCAATATTCCAACCTTGAGGTGCATTTACCAATATTGTTGTAGATGCGCTACAACCAGGTCCACTATGAGCAACCAAAGTTACTGGGTAAGTACCTGCACTTGCATAAGCATGCACCGGACTTCCTTCTTCATTTACAGCACTACCATCACCAAAATTCCAGAAATAGCCACCTGCATTTTGAGATAAATTGGTGAACCTAATTCCGTTTGAACAGCTAATTGTATCCCAGCTAAATGAAGCAATAGGAGTAGTGCCACGAATTGCCCATGCACCAACATTTGATGAATCATGACATCCATTGTTTGCTACTGCAATATGGTGCACAAAATAGTAACCTGTATTGTGGTATTTATGGTCAAACTCCGCAGAATCAGTACTTGATAAATCTCCTTCTCCGAATGTCCAGATATTACCAATATTGTTGGTAGAGTTGTTCTCGATATGAGCTGTCATACTACAACCTGTTGTTACAGTAATATTTGAGATAGCCGATTCTTTTACAACAACTGTGTTATAAGCTGTATCAGCGCATCCAGTTGAACTTTTAGCAATTAATCTTACTAAATAAGTTCCAGGATTTGCATATTGTTTGTTAAATGCAAATGTTACTGAAT
Source organism: Bacteroidota bacterium (assembly GCA_027487625.1). Taxonomy (GTDB): domain Bacteria; phylum Bacteroidota; class Bacteroidia; order UKL13-3; family UKL13-3; genus CAISCU01. The sequence goes on along the minus strand of JAIYDG010000026.1, from coordinate 322 downwards.
TGTTTGTAGTTCCATCACCAAAATCCCACTCATATCTATTGTTCCATCCAAAGCCATAAAAAGCTGAATAGTTCATGAAATTGAATGAATTTCCATGTAAACATTGGATACTATCAGGTGCTGTAAAGCTAGCAACTGCTCCATAAGAATCTGCTGCTACATGTACTATTTGAGAAATAGTATCTGTACAACCTGTTGATGAAATTGCTACCAATTTAATGGTATAATTTCCTGCTGTTGCTAATGATACTGATGGGTTTGTTTGACTATTGAAACTTCCATCAGGCATGATCCAGCTATAACTTACAGCATTTGTTGATGT